>NZ_JAOPHO010000007.1:0-95844 GCF_033141925.1 Peribacillus sp. CSMR9 | reverse complement strand
AGGTTTCCAAATTGGAAAAACAATTATTTTATAACTTGCGATGCGAAGCAGATGGAATAATGAAGCTTTATAAAGAGTTTCGATAAGGAAGAAGAGAAAGAAATTAAAGAAAGTACTTCAAATTCAATAAAAAATCAAAAAGGTTTCGGAATGAGAACATTCCGAAACCTTTTGTTCAACAGCCTGAGGCGGCACATATTGTGCCGCCTTTTACTCTTGCCCCATCATTCTTTCTCTTCAAATGCCGCTTCAAACGCCAATGATACCTTTTCGAACTCTTCATCCGATTCAATATCGAGCAGCTCACCTTCGCCTTCGACCCTGAAAAAGAAAATATCGATATCTTCCTCTGTATCTTCTTCAATATCTTCAAGCAAACCTACTGCTACATATTCCGTTCCTTCTACATCCAATGATCCTAAAACCTCAACTTCATGGCCTTCATCATTGTCATCAGTAAGGGTGAAAACCTCACCTTCACGAATATTACCCATATTACCTCTCCTCCCATATCCATTAAATAATGGAGTTGTTTCCATAGTATATCGACTATTCCATATAGAAACAAATTTTTGCCCTGGAAAAAAATAAATTCTTTTCTTTTCAAGAAAATAATCCATTAAAATGGGAAAATACCCCTAAAAAGCGAACGAAATATTAATACCTTACCAATATATAGTATAGACGGAAGGAGGTTATAGGATGAGTGACCAAAATGATTTAATTTCCAGCATCAAACTTTTCTTAAAGGGAGAGAAACAGGCATACGACGAGCTATATGAAAAAACTATTCAAAGTGTCTATAGAAACGTTCACTTTCTTATAGACGAAAAAGCGGATATTGACGATGTGATTCAGGACATCTACATAGAGGTCTATAAGTCTCTTCGTAAATATGATTGCGAAAGACCTTTCAAACCATGGTTAATGGGGATTGTCATACGGCAGCTTCAAACCTATCGACGGAAAAGATGGATGCGCCTAAGGATTTCTAAAAAGGCAGAAGCAGAAGTAGCAGTACGAATCAATGTTCCAGATTTTTCTCATGACATTGTTGATAAAATTTCTAATCAACAACTCGTAGATTTAGTAAACCAGTTACCTTACAAGCTAAAACAAGTCGTAATTCTTCGCTACTTAAATGATTATTCACAAGAAGAGGTAGCCAGAATTTTAGAAATCCCGATTGGAACCGTTAAATCCAGGATTCACGCTTCTTTAAGAAAGTTGAATGCGAAAGGAAAAGAAAGTCAATTATTTTTAGAGAAAGTGAGGAATGTATAATGAACAATCTTCATAATCAATTAAGGGAAGCGTTATATGAAGAAAGTAAGAGCCTAAATCCTTCACCAGAACTAAAAGTGAAAGTAATGAGTACAATAACAACTAATCGAGGAAAAAGAAAAAAATATTTAATAACAAGCGTGCTAATTGCTTCACTGTTACTCCCAACCAGTGCTTTCGCCTATCAATCCTTCCTGGCTGATGATCTATACGGATCATTCGAGCAGGTAAAAAAGCATTTGGCTAATGCTACCATGGAGGGATACCTCCTTTTCGATGCAAAACTGTCCCAAGCTAAAGGTGAATTGGGAAAAGAAGAGTATGCTGATTTCAAAGAATTATTACATGTAGTAACTGAGTCTAAGCTAGACTATGGAGATGCAAACGGCAATATTGATTACGACCAACTTCCTTCAAGAAAAATCGCTGAATTAAAAACAGCCTTTATGGAAATACAGCCATATTTCGATAAATTAAACGGACTAGTATCCAGTGAAGAGTTGTTAACGGCTGAGGAATACGAAACGTATATTGAGGCTCTTATGACATATGAAAAAATTGCCGTGCAAAGTGGGAGTGAAAACGGCTCAGTTAATGTCGATGACTTACCTGCCAATCTTCAAGCTGAATTTCAAGAAGCAAGGGATTTCATGGATTATGTAAATGGGATGCAAATTCAATGAAGTAGAAAGAGTTCTCCACTATACATGTATAGACAATACTTTTCTTCATTAAGTATTGTCTATTTCTTTATCAATCATTTTCCACGATTCACCAGCCAATTCTTCCTTCATCTATCATTTTTTAATAATCAGAAAAACACTACCCCAAAATTGTAATATTATTACGAATAATGTTATATATACTAATACTTTCATATTGTACTAAACAAAATTAGGAGGAAGTTCCTTGGCTATAAAAAGAGTCGATCATATCGGAGTTGTTGTAAGAGATCTTGAAGAATCCATAACCTTTTATCAGGATGTATTAGATTTAAAAGTGAAATCGCGGGTGCTACATACTAATGGTGTAATCCAACTAGCATTCCTTGGATACAATGATTCAGACGAAACAGAAATTGAATTAATTCAAGGTTATAGCGACACACTGCCATCCGAAGCCACGATCCACCATTTTGCAATTACTGTGGATGATATCGAAAAGGAATATGACCGGATTAAAAGTTTAGATAACATCGAGCTGATTGATGAAGAAATCGTCACCCTTCCAAATGGTTATCGCTATTTCTACATATATGGACCAGAAAAAGAGTGGATTGAATTTTTCCAAAGGTAAAAGTTGATTAATAAAAAAGCAGAGTTGATAAAACTTCTGCTTTCTTTACGTTATCTTACCTTACCTAAACCGAACTGGTTCTCTCACGCCCCCTTTTCGTGCCTTAATTTCTGAACAAGCATTAAAGTTAGTAAAATAAGATTACGCCATACACTTCCTTTAAGCTAGGTTAAGACATGAATCGGCCCTTGGTTTATTAAGGGCTCTTATTCTCATGAACGATTCCTCTTTGTAACTAAAAAAAAATCATACATCCTACTTCTCAAATTGTCTTATTAACCGATTTAATAATATATACTCTTACTGCTTAAAGCTTTCCTTTTCAAAAAAAAAAGTTGATTCAAGGAACCTTCCCCCTGAATCAACCTTGCTTTTCTCCCCGCTTCACCAGCTTGCCTTTTTGACACCTGGCAGTTGCCCTTTATGAGCAAGTTCCCTAAAAACGATACGTGACATGTTGAATTTGCGCATATATCCACGGGGCCTTCCTGTTACTCCGCAACGATTGTGAACCCTTGTCGGCGAAGAATCACGCGGGAGTTTGGCCAATGCAGCATGATCCCCCTTCTCCTTCAATTGCGTTCTAAGTTCTGCATACTTTTCGACCATTGCCAACTGTTTTTGTGCTTTTACCACCTTGGATTTTTTAGCCATTTTAATCTCTCCTTTTTAAACATAATGATTTTATAAATTGGCTCTTTTCGTAAAGATTGTTGTTTTTAAAACGAAACTATTTAAGGTTGATTGGAGCGGAAGTTCGAGACTCCTGCGGGAGCAGCGGGACAGGTGAGACCCCACAGGCGTTTACGCCGAGGAGGCTCACCGCCCGCCCCGCGGAAAGCGAGCATCTGGAGGGGAAATCAACCACAACTCACTACCTGGTAAATAGCAACAAAGTATGTGAAAACAGCCTATAAATTCTATAAACTGTTCACAATTCGTTCCGCTGCCTGTCTTGCTCCAGATATATTCCTGGATATCGGTCCCATTTCAAGTTCAGCCAATGCACCCGTGACATATAAACCAGGTCCCCACTGCAACGACTGCGATACAATCGGATAACCACATTCAGCAAGGCGTAAATCATGCGACTGGATGACTGGCGTTAGCCAATCCTTCCCTGGCATTGAAGACTTAAAGCCGGTTGCTAAAAGGATCGTCCCTGTTTGTTGGATAACCTTTTCGTTTTTATCCCTGAGGCTAATATGCCCGTCCCTCCACACAGCGCTTATCACTTCAACATCCATGACACGCAATAATCCCTGTTTAACCTGATTCATCAGCACTTTAAGTAAGTCAGGTGGAATGGATCCCTTATAACGGGCATGGATAATGGCTTCGCGTCTTTTTTGATAGCTTGTTATAGCACGGAAAGGACGCTGTCTTTTCGGCCCCAACCAACCAGGATCACTGTCGAAATTATGAATTCTAAACGGATGCCGCTTTAGTACCGTTACTTCATTGGGATAGATCTTACTCAGCTTTAAAGCCAGATGGACAGAAGATATACCTCCCCCAATGATCGTGATGGGTCCATGTAATTGTGTCAGCTCCGGAATATTTTCATCGAATATGTGAAAAATGGAGCCCTCATGCTCTTGTTTTAATTGCAGTGCCCAATCCGGCCAATAATGCTGCTCACCAATACCAATTGAAATCACGAGTTTTTTCCCTGCAAGTCGTCGCTTGTTTTGCAATTGTACTTCCCATCCCTGTCCCGTTTTACAGACAGAGGTGACTTTCCCTTGCACCCATGCCTGCTTAATAGATAAATCATCTGCAACGTGAGCACAGTGTTCATTGAAGGATTGTAGGGATGGCCGCTTATATTGGCCATAAAAGTTATTGTTCCAGTCTGCTTTTTCCACATATTTCTGCAGGCTGAATGGATTCACATCCAGATGGTGTACGGATGGTGAACGTAAATATGGCATTGAAATCACTTCCGTACAATGCTTCCATCTCGCCAATGGTTCTTCATTTCTATCTACAATCGCCAGCTGGTCCACTGTCGTTTTTCCTGACTTTAGTAAAAATGTGGCCATCGTCGTACCTTGAATGCCTCCGCCAATAATGACCCATTCCAACATGAACTTCCCCCCTTTTACATCCATTCTCTTCAATAAAACATAATCATTACGATTTAAACCACGGAATTACTTCGTTTCTCGGTGAAGCGTGTGTTTCTTTAAACGCGGGCAGTACTTTTTCAATTCGATTCGATCCGGGTTATTCCGCTTGTTTTTCGTTGAGATATAATTTCGGTCCCCTGATTCTGTGCATGCTAAAGTAATGTTTACTCTCATGTTTGTTCCTCCTAAGGTTTATTAATGAACTATTTCCGTAAATGCAGGTAATGGATCTTCATACAGAGACCAATCCTGCTGCAGCTCTATTTCCGTCAATAAGCATTGATCTAATTCATTTTCGATTTCCTGTTGATTCATTTGAATGCCAATCAACACTAGTTCCGTCATCCGGTCTCCGTAAATATCATCCCAGCGTTCCAATAATTCAGGTTCATCCTGGAGTATCTGCTGTTGTTCATCTTTAGGATAAGCAGCAATCCATTTACCTGCTCCCTCGATCATTAATGACGGTCCAGCCTGTGATAGCAGGCCCGCTGTATCATTTCTTGATGCCAACCAAAGGAAGCCTTTTGCCCGCACAACTTCCACCGGCCAACTTTCCAACCACGTCATCAGCCGCGATGGATGAAATGGTTTTTTCCTTCTGTAAACGAAGGAGGCAATCCCATATTCTTCGGTTTCTGGAATATGCTCTTCATTTAATTCCTTTATCCAACCCGCCCCTTGGCTTGCCTTTTCAAAATCAAACAGATGGGTGTTCATGACTTCTTTTAATGGCACCTGGGAATGATCCGTTTCTATAATCCGCGCATCCGGGTTTATTTTTTGAAAGACCCCATTTAACTTCCCTATACCTTCGGGCTTCATTAAATCCATTTTATTTAGAAGTATTACATTGGCGAACTCAATTTGATCAATCAATAGATCAACCACTTCCCTCTGATCGGCCTCATCCTTTGCCTGCATTCGATCAATAAGAGTTTCCCCTGAAGCATAATCCTGCCAAAAGTTCTTCGCATCAACAACGGTGACCATCGTATCGAGCCGACAAAATTGTGATAAATCAATTCCCACGTTTTCATCAACATACGTGAAGGTTTGGGCGACCGGAACGGGCTCACTGATACCGGTCGATTCAATCACGATATAGTCGATATTACCTTGTGTGGACAGCTTTTCCACTTCAATCATTAAATCCTCACGAAGCGTACAGCATATGCAACCGTTCTGCATTTCCACCAACTTTTCATCTGTCCGGGTAAACCCTCCCTGTTTGACAAGGGAAGCATCAATATTGACCTCACTCATATCATTGACGATGACGGCAACCTTCAGATTCTCCCGATTTTCAAGGATATGATTCAACAGTGTCGTTTTTCCCGCGCCAAGGTATCCACTCAAAACTGTAACAGGGATTTTCTTATTTCTCATTCACAAACACTCCTTAAACATTTCTGCTTTTACCCACCCGCAAATCAAAATCATTACGATTTATTCGATAGAATTATTTTTTTGTTTAGCACTACCCCTTTATAATAAAACGTAATCATTACTATTTGCAAGTTTTTTCAAAATTACCTCTCGAATATTTCCTGAACGAGTTTATCGCCATTGCTCCAAATACAGCAGCATGGGCACTCACGTAAAAAATTCATCTGTGCAGAAATTCCAAAAATACGCTCCATCGTTTTCGCCGGCCTTGACTGTATAAGTTATTTTATTATTAACGAATTGAATTAAAGTTAGTTTATAAAAATGGCTGTTTTCACATACTTTGTTGCTATTTACCAGGTAGTGAGTTGTGGTTGATTTCCCCTCCAGATGCTCGCTTTCCGCGGGGCGGGCGGTGAGCCTCCTCGGCGTAAACGCCTGTGGGGTCTCACCTGTCCCGCTGCTCCCGCAGGAGTCTCGCACTCCGCTCCAATCAACCTTAAATAGTTTCGTTTTAAAAACAACAATCTTTACGAAAAGAGCCATAAAAATAAATAGAAGCCCAATCACACCTAACAACATGTGTAATGAACCTCCAGTGCGGCTTTATAATTTATTGTACTTCCATATACAGCTGATCATCAGCAACGTTTCATTATCCAATTCATTTTTCCTTTTTTAAGAAGAACCTTTAACGTATTACTTTGTTGCAAATCGAGCAACAAACTTTTTGGTTCATATGCTTATTCCGCCATTTCCCACTCTGAAGATTTTACTGTCTCTTGTTCAAAAGTTTCAATCTCTCTCTGTTTAGCCAGTTTAGAAGCTTGTGACACGGACCATGTTAAATTCCCAAAGGCAATCACTGTCCCGATCGAGATAACTAACACCTTTTTACAAAGTATTTTCTTCAATAGCAACCTCCTGAAAATGTATTGGATTACTTTAAATATAAACCAACCCTGTTAACCTAACATTAAGTGACTGTAAATGTACGGAACTTATTTTTGTACATTAGTTGTAAACTTTGTTTGCCCACAAAAAAAGCTGATTGCATGCGCAGCCAGCTTTTTTTCCTTATTTATAGAACACTTTGTCGACGTTGTATTTAGCATGAAGTTTATTGATCATGTACGTTTCATAGATATCACGTTCCATAGCGTCTTCGACTATAAGAATGTCAATTTTCTTGACTTCATTACGATGCTCTTTAATCGGAGAAACATTATCCTCGAAATGCTTCTTGACCCTTTGTCTTAATTTACGAGCTTTTCCGACAAAAATCAGCTCATCATTTTCATTGTAAAACAAGATGATGCCGCCTTTATCACGGGGAATCAAATGAAAATCGATAAACCCGTAAATTTCAGGAATGACAGCTTCGTCTCCTTCTATAACTTGTTTTCTTTGTTTGATGCTTATATCCGCTGCAGGGATTTCAATTTTTATCATTACAATTCACGTCCTCTATTTGTATAAGGTGAAACTTTCAATCGGAAACACTGCTCCGGTAATGGATAAATTTCACGCCAGGCACACTTAAAGGTAAATGGTATCATAATTATGAATGAAAAGCCATGTATCCCTTTAATGGTTTAGATTCGATGTCGATTCAGCATTAAATATAAAGAAGAAGACTCGCTGAGAGCCTCCTTCTTTGTCGGAAATATCCGTTACCACCTGTGAGCCTTTGCATTGCTTCTTAGTATAATGTTTGTTTGCGATTCTTGCGTATGGCCATTAACTTGAGATTTTGAACGCTTAGGTCTTGTCCAATTATGGTGAAACTTTTGAGAATGTGGATCTAATTGATCTTTATAGCTCATTCTGTGTCACCTCATCATTAGGATTTGGATATTCCGTTCAGTGATAGTAACCCCATCACTTGTTCTAGTATTTAATTTTTCCAAGGCATTTATACATATTCTTTAAAAAGCGAATTCAGCTGACTTGCCTTTTGCAAGGACTTCCCCTTCTTCATCTACCGCATCACTTGTCATGAAGGATATGCCTTCTATGTTTCCATCACTTAGAATGAAACCAATGTTTCCATTTTTCGAACCATTTCCTTCTATTTCACCAGTAAGTTCTTCTAAGTAGATGTCATCTTCCCACGTCAGATGTTCCCCGCTGTCCGTTTCAAGAAATGCGACTGGGGAAAACTTGATTTTTTTATCCGAATTGTTTTTGATTTCCACGTTCACTTTTACGATATCGAAATCTTCATCATGAGTATAGCCATGAAAGAAATCAATCATGCTGTAATCCGGAGTGGCATGCATCACTTTCATATCTTTGACTTCAACCTCAATCGGACCAACATTCAACGCTTCATTCACTTTTTTATAGGCTTTCAAAGTTAAGTCGCCCTTAGCATCGGAAACGTTTTGGCCGATTTGGTTCAATTTTAAATCATCAGGAAGCTGTGGATTCGGAACATAGACATCCTTTTTCACCAGTGGCCGTGCAACTTCCTCTGTTTTTTCTTTAGCTGTCGTTTCTTCTTTGTAAGCTGGTTGTGTATTAAGAGCACCAAATGTCGTTAATATCAGGGCACCAATCATCAGTCTGTTCATTGAATCCCTCCCTGAAGTATTTTTACTTCTTTAATAGATCAAAGATGATTTTGGCTTGATCCGTGTTATCGACCTGTCCTGCAAAACGTTCTTTATATGGTCCATATGCGTAGACCGGAACATCTTCACCTGTATGTCCCCCTGTAGTCCATGCAGTGTTGGTCCGATTGTCGAATATGGCTTCGATGGCATTATCGACGTTCGTCACATTTTTTGATTTGGCGGCTTCTGTTACCGTTTTGATTTCATCGTTAGTTAGTTTCAGTTCATTTTGATTAATATATTGCTTTAAAGTCTTTTCAACATCGGCCCCTTTGACGATGGCATCCGCCATGAAGTCAGGGGTGCGTTTGGCTGCCTTGATCGGTTCACCATACCAATTATATATTCCTTTAGCCCCGATCGAGAATCCTCCTGTAGAGTGATCGGCAGTGGCCACCACTAATGTATGTTTGTCTTTCTTCGCAAATTCGATGGCCGCTTTGTATGCTTTTTCAAAGTCTTCCATTTCACTCATTGCACCTACAATATCATTATCATGTCCGGCCCAATCGACCTGGCTTCCCTCAACCATAAGGAAGAATCCATCTTTGTCTTTATTCAAGCGCTGGATTGCCGAACTTGTCATGTCTGATAAAGAAGGCGTTTCACTTGGGCGGTCAATCATTTTCGGGAGTCCTTCAGAAGCGAATAAACCAAGGACCTGTTCATTTTTGTCCTTAAGCATTTGATTTTTATCAGTCACATAACTGTACCCGTCTTTTTCGAAGGCTTTCGCCAAATTGACATCAGGCCGGACAAAATTGGACTTCCCACCGCCCAATAGGACGTCAATTTTATGTTTGCCCTTGATTAAGTCATTATAATAATCGTCTGCGATTGAATTCATGTTTTTCCGATTTTCATCATGGGCTCCAAAAGATGCTGGTGTAGCATGAGTGATTTCAGAAGTGGCAACCAATCCCGTCGCTTTTCCTTTTTCCTTTGCTGCTTCCAATACGGTTTTGACTTCAGATTTATCATTATCCACTGCAATTGCTGCGTTATAGGTCTTCACTCCCGAAGACATTGCCGTTGCTGCTGAGGCTGAATCCGTTATATTTTGTGCAGCGTCTTCAGGGTAGGTCATCTGCTGGCCAACCAAGTATTTATCAAACTCTGTCTTTTCTGCCACCTTCGTACCAGGATTATCTTTTAAGTACCGGTAAGCGGAAGTATAGGAAACACCCATGCCGTCACCGATAAGGAAAATCACGTTCTTGATTTCCGGTTCTTTTTTTTGCTTATCCTTTGCCGAAACACGATCCGCTGCGGACCATGATAAACTTCCAAATGCTAATGCAGAAGCGAGTGTAATGGGCAAAACCTTTTTACTCCAATTATGAATCAAATGAATGACCTCCCTATAATTAATATCTAATTAAACTATAGGTGAAGATGATGAATACAATGTCAAGGCTATGTAAAAATGCAGTAGGATTATTGTTAAGACAAGGTAAAGGCAGACATGTCACGGGATTGTATGCACTTTTACGAGGTTGTTTGTTATTCAGGAAAATCATCAGTAGTGGGAAATTTTATATGGTTTAGAGGAGTGAAAAAAAATTGGTTAACACCAACGTGGTTAAGTGATCTTGAACAAAGTTCTTTTCATTCAACTTCTTCAATTCGGGGTGATTTGTTAGGAATTTGAAAGTGCTAAAAAAATTAATGGAGAAAAAAGAAAATAAAGCATCCATTCAGGATGCTTCAGACTGAAGACAAACTCGCAGAAAGCGAGTTTGCCTTCAGTTTTTTCTTTGAAACGTTCCATTCATTTTCAGAAAACCGCTCCCTTACCGCCGACTGACTGAAGCGCTCCATTCAAAGAGCGCTTTTTTCACTATTATTTTTCTACAACTAAACATTCCAAAGCACGGGCCGCATTTACTCTCGCTACCTCGATTGAATCGGCAGATGACAGGGCTACAGCGACCCTTCTCCCGGCCTTTGTAACCGGTTTTCCGAAAAGACGGACTTGTGTATTTGGTATAGCCAAGGCTTGTTCAACACCGACTATAGAATATTCCGATAACTCATCTTGCGCTTTTAATGGGCGGCTGGCACCTGGGTTGACCAGCGTGATTTCCGGGATGGGAAATCCTAGGATCGCTCGAACATGCAGGGCAAACTCCGACAAATTCTGAGTCACTAGTGTCACTAGCCCCGTATCATGCGGACGTGGGGAAACTTCACTGAAATAGACTTTATCCCCAGAGAGGAAAAGCTCAACACCGAATAATCCGTACCCTCCAAGTTCATCTGTAATGGCATGGGCAATTCTTTTCGCTTCCACTATTTGCGCTTCTGTCATATTATGCGGCTGCCAGGATTCAATATAATCCCCGCCCTGCTGAATGTGGCCGATGGGAGCACAAAACATGGTACCGTTTACGGCCCGGACAGTAAGCAGCGTGATTTCCGAATCAAAACGGATAAATTCTTCAATGATCACCCGTCCATTTTGAACCCGGCCGCCTTCCATCGCGATTTTCCAGCACTCTTCCAGGTCACCTTCCGTTCGGCACACGCTTTGACCTTTCCCTGAAGAACTCATCAGCGGTTTTACGACATTCGGAAATCCAACTTCTTTGGCAGCTTGGGCAAATTCTTCATAAGTATCAGCGAATTTGTAGGCTGCCGTCGGAATCTCCAGGGTTTCAGCAGCCAACCTCCTGATTCCTTCACGATCCATAGTCAATTTAGCTGCTCTTGCCGTCGGAATGACATGAAAGCCTTCCTCTTCCAATTTGACTAATTCAGATGTAGCAATGGCTTCGATTTCCGGTACAATCAAATCGGGTTGTTCTTTTTCTACAATTCCCCTTAGTTGTTCCGCGTCAAGCATATCGATCACATAACTGCGATGGGCGACTTGCATGGCAGGGGCTAGTTCATAGCGGTCTACAGCAACGGTCTCCACACCAAGGCGCTGTGCTTCAAGTATGACTTCTTTCCCCAATTCACCGGAGCCCAATAATAAAATCTTTTTGGATTTATACATTCAGTCTCTCCTCCTCAATACCTTAAAATTATTATATACGAACTATAAACGAATAAAAATAAATATTTATTCGTATTTTCATTAAAAATCACACAAAAAACAGGAAATGACTACAGTTCATTTAAGTTTTTAAAAAATAACTTGAAAACTAGGAATAATAAGTTTTATGTAGTTTTCCGGAAAGGTATATACACCGGAGTCTCCCTATTCAAAAGGATTCGATAAGGCCCTTTCCCCTCTGTTGATTGGGGACACAGATGCACATGTCGAAATTTGCACTACGATTCATTTTGAAAATGTAAGCGCTTTCTATTATAATGGAATTAGGTTGGATGGCATGCGTGGCCGTCAAAGTATATGGCGTAGGTGGGGCCAATACTAGCGCTAAGGAAGTCAAACTTCTTTATCGTAAAACTATCAGGATTCTTTTTGGTAGGGGCTGCAATATTACTCGGACGAGTACTGGAGAACGTCCGTTACTTTTTAGGCTAAAAAGCGAGTTAATCATGCAATCGATAAGTAAAGCATAACTTTACTTATTTTTTGCAGCAGCCCTCATCGTCTCAAGTCTAATAGTTTATAAGACTAAAAAGCTCTTCCCCATGGAAACGGAGTCGAGCTTTTTCAATTGGTCAAAATTCACATATATAACCCTGCTAAGAAAATCCCTAGCGACTTCTGATAAATCTCATCGAATTGTGATATAGGAAGGGGATTGGTTCCTTTGCCAAGCTCCACGGTAAACCCTGGCCTTCGCCAATCCTGAATGTACCAATCCTTATACCCTGCGTAACTATTGGCGGATTTGACTGGTTCATATCCACTGACCCTCGCAAACTCATTGACTATCGTTTCGGACTCGGGCGGTTCCATATCTTCAAACCCCCAATAAATGACCTCTCCTTGGGTATGGAAAGCAAGAACTCTGTTAAAATCACGTTTTCTTGTCAACTCCGCCATTGCAATAGCTTCAGGCTGTGTAAGCGGCCCTTCCCCGGAAAAATTTGCCGGACCTGGCTTTGTTACATTATTGCGAGCTTGTTCCAATTCCCATTTGGCAGGAAATTGATCATTCAGATCCACCCCATTAATATTGGCTTTCCAGCCAGAAAAGTCTTCGCTTCCATTATTCCATTCCACGAGCCGTCCTCTCAATGTCTCATCGGCAGGTGCGCCTTTTAAAACCAAATCCACTCCATCCGGATTCACCATTGGAACGATCGACAGCATCGTCTGTTGATAAAAAGGCAACAGGGACATACCGCGGATGTCAGTCTGATTCGTGACCGACAGTAAATAATCATTTAAAAAGGTCATGATCACAGGCGTCGTAATCCACTCATTCGCATGAAAGGAACCATTATAGTGAACTCGTTTGCCACCATTCCCAATCATTACTTCGGGAATATTCTTTCCAAGCACCGAGTCCCCAATGGGGGAGGTTTTAATAAATGGGTAGATACTTTTCAAACGTCTTACATCGGTCACCATCGTCCCATAATCATATTCCTGGTTTCCTTGAATTAGCCTCCACGTAATCCTTAATGGCACAGAAATCGTCTGACCGACATGCAGGGCATTAGGGTTGAGTTTAGGATTAACGAGAAATATGGCATCCAGTGAAAGATTATGTGATTTGGCAATTGCCCATAATGAGTCCCCTCGCTTAATCTTATAGCCGGTCGTCGTAAAGCCAGGAACTTTGATTTGCTGTCCT
The DNA here is from genome assembly GCF_033141925.1 of Peribacillus sp. CSMR9. Classification (NCBI taxonomy): domain Bacteria; kingdom Bacillati; phylum Bacillota; class Bacilli; order Caryophanales; family Bacillaceae; genus Peribacillus; species Peribacillus sp. CSMR9. The sequence continues at coordinate 82,407 of NZ_JAOPHO010000007.1, read as the reverse complement.
ATAATAAGCGCAAGCGGATCAATCCGACTATTGGAATCAATGATAAGTTGGTAATTCACCTTGAATAATTGGCTATAATACCACAAGGAATCATTCTGCCGAACAAAAACGTCCATACTGCACCTCCTCTTAACCAAATGTATGCTGATTTGGTTTAATCATTGCCAAAGCACCCGGACCTTTCTTCATTTATCGGGACTACAAGATTGTTGTAGATCACTCCTCAAAATGGCATCATCCAGAATTCGCTGATCCATGAACTCCAACGATGCCTTTTGATTATTTACTTCAGGCATTCGCCAAGCTTTCAAAAAGCTTACTATTTAAAATGGGGCATAACATTCACCTTCTTGATAAACAGGACATCCCGGAATAAAACAAAACAGGCACCCATTCATGAATGGATGCCTGTTTGCATTTAATAGTTTAGAATTTCCATATTTTACGCTTCTTGTGGTACGGCCAAACCTAAACCTTCAGCTACGCGCGTTCCGTATTCTGGATCGGCTTTGTAAAAATGGCCGATTTGGCGAAGTTTGATTTCTTCCAATTCCACTGGTTTCATTGCGCCCACAATCGTTTCAACAAGACGGGTTTTCTCTTCCGCACTCAATAGACGGTATAAGTCACCTGCTTGAGTGTAGTGATCATCACTATTATGACCTACTTGTGCAGCTTTCCCTGTCACCTCAAAAGGAGTGACTTTATTTTCCGTTGATTCTGCAGGGCCTCCAAAACTATTCGGCTCATAATAAACGGATCCCTTGCCATTGTCATCTGCACGCATGAAGCCATCACGTTGATAGTTGTTCGCTTCTACTTTCGGACGGTTAACCGGAAGCTGGTTGTGATTCGAGCCCACACGGTAACGGTGTGCATCTCCATATGCGAATAGACGTCCTTGAAGCATCTTGTCTGGGGAAGCTTCAATTCCCGGTACGAATGTTCCCGGTGAGAACGTCGCTTGCTCCACTTCAGCAAAGTAATTTTCAGGATTTCTGTTCAATTCCATACGCCCAAGCTCGATTAGCGGATAATCTTTTTGAGACCATACCTTCGTTACATCAAATGGATCGAAACGGTAAGTATCCGCATCTTCCAAAGGCATGATCTGAACATATAACTTCCATGCAGGGAAGTCCCCTTTTTCAATCGCATTGAAAAGATCTTCCGTATGGTAATCAGGGTTTTCACCTGCTAGTTTTGCAGCTAGATTGACATCAAGATTTTTGATGCCCTGTTCTGTTTTGAAGTGGTATTTCACCCAAACGCCTTTCCCTTCATCATTCACCCATTTAAATGTGTGGCTTCCGAAACCATGTGTATGACGAAGTGTGGCAGGAATGCCTCGGTCGGACATCAGGATCGTTACTTGGTGTAAAGATTCTGGTGAATGTGACCAGAAGTCCCAAACTGCCGTCGGGTTTTTCAAATGTGTTCTAGGATCTCTTTTTTGTGTATGAATGAAGTCGGGGAATTTAATCGCATCCCGAATAAAGAATACAGGCGTATTATTACCGACGATATCGTAGTTTCCTTCTTCCGTGTAGAATTTAACAGCAAATCCACGTGGGTCACGGACTGTATCAGCAGAACCCAATTCACCGGCTACTGTAGAGAACCGGATAAAAAGATCTGTCTTCTTGCCAACACCATTGAAAAGTTTAGCTTTCGTATACTGAGAAAGGTCGTTCGTTACTTCAAAAGTACCGAATGCACCGGCACCTTTCGCGTGAACTACACGTTCAGGCACACGTTCACGATTAAAGTGGGCAAGTTTTTCCAACAAGTGTACATCTTGAATGAGTACAGGACCCCGTTCGCCGGCAGTGATTGAGTTTTGATTATCTCCAACTGGTGCTCCCCAGCTTGTAGTAAGGTTTTTCTTGTTTGTCATAATTGAACCACCTTTTCATTATTATTTATGTATATAATGATAAAGCTTCTCAGGAAAAAATCAATACTTATTTATAATAATTTTAATATAATAATCAATTCATTATCCTTTTTCATTAATTTATAACTTTATGTATATCCAGAATACGGAAAGTAAGCGAAGTACAAACACTGACGGTATAAAACATGTCCCCATAATGGAATTCCTAATAATGGTATACGACCTTCATACCCAATATTCCTTCATGACAAGTGATTTTATCATTTCTCCCACTAATGGGATAGTAATCGAGAATCGGAACGGATATCCATTTATGCTTTCTTGAAATGATGCCACTGTACCTATTTCATTCTATTTATTTTATAACAAACCCGATGGTTCTCCCTGTGACTTTATTCACTTCATTAGCCTTTATTTACATAATGAAAAGAAGGATGCATGGAACTTAATTTTTCATCGCTTTTGTGAGTTGATTTAAACAGTCCTGATCCATTCCCAAGCAGTCACTGAAACAAAGTGTCCATAAGAAGCCATCGCCCTTATTATGCTGGGGAAATTGTAAACATACTGGTTTGTGTTCGTATAGAAAATAAGATACTATTACGTTAAAATGACCGTCCAATAAAAGTAAGGGTGATATAAATATATGAATGAGCGGAAACAGCAGGTAGTAAAATATGCACACCAATTATTTATTGAAAAGGGTTATCAAGCAACATCCATTCAGGATATTTTAGATTATAGCGGCATTTCAAAAGGAACATTTTATAACTACTTTTCTTCTAAAAGCGAATTGCTTAAGGCAGTCTTCCTATCTACGCAAGAAAAATTCGAAAAAGAGCGGAATGAATTGCTAATTGGGCAAAACCTTTCAAATATTGAAATATTCATCAAACAATCTGAATTACAAATGCACTCCAATAAAAGTAATAAACTCTTTTCCTTATATGAAGAAGTAATGATTTCAAATGATACAGAACTTAAGAACTTCATTACACATGCTAAATTCCAGCATATACATTGGCTATCAAAACGGTTTCTGGATATTTTCGGTACTGAGAAAAAACCCTATATTTTGGACTGTGCCATTCTTTACTCGGGGATGATGCATCAAACGATTCATTTTAATGCCCTGGCTAAAGAGCCCGAATTCAACCCTACTGAAATTATCCGTTATTGTGTGGACAGGATTAAAACCATCTTCGAAGATGTTAGCAAGTCAAACGCACAGCTTTTAGAACCCGATCTTATCAAGCAATGGCTGCCGGAGTGCTTCCATACACAGCAGGATTTTCATACAGCACTGCTGCACTCTGCAAATGATCTAAAAAAGATGATCTTGAAACTATGTCAAGTTGATGAAGCAGAACGGGTAAAAAACTTAAAATTAATTCACTTTATCCAAGAGGAACTTTTACAAAGCAGCGATCCGCGAATCTTTCTCATCGAAAGTGCCCTGCTTTCCTTAAACACCAATCCAAAGCTGAAAAACACATTGGAATTAAGTGAATTCGAAAAGATCATTGCCAACAACTAGATAGAAAAAATGGCCCCCAAAATGGGTCTTCCTCTTATGGGGAATACAAATCCGTATCCCTCTTTTTTTGTGACAATTCTGCAAACATTTAACTGAAATTCACGAAGTTTTAGTATAATGGACTTGTAGTATAGTGACTTCAGGAGGAGTTTTTCATGAACATAATAATGCGTTTTCTTATCAACGGGCTGGTATTGCTCGTTATTGACTGGCTTCTCGACTCCATCACGATTAAATCTTATGGCACAGCCCTGCTGGCGGTTTTTATATTATCAATCATGAACTTGCTGGTTAGACCCATTCTACAACTTATCACATTGCCGATCACCATCCTGACGTTCGGATTGTTTTCTTTCATTATCAATGCTTTCACATTCCAAATCACTTCCTATGTAGTCAGTGGCTTTGTCATACATTCTTTTTGGGGAGCTTTAATCGGATCATTGTTATTAAGTTTCATTCAGAGTCTTCTTATAAAAAAGAGTAAAAAAAACCGTCAGTGATGCTGACGGTTTTTAGTATTCATGCCATTTTCATAACAGCCTTCGATATTTCCCGGGCTATTTCCCCAAATTCTGCAAACCTTCACAGGCTGTATTCGCCCATCTTTGACAATTAACAAGGAATAACCGTACATACCGATTTATATGGAAATGGAACGAATCGATTTATGGAAGAATGACCTGTTCACAAAGCTAAACCAAGTTTTATGCTGTCCTATATGCTCAGATTCCCCCTTGCACGAAATCATCGATGACCGTACAGGAATATCGAAAGGACTACTAAAGTCGCCTTTGATAAGAGCTTATTCACTACATAGATTCACTTCTTTTCGTATTACTATTTCCGCATCTTCAAATTCCGCATTAGTGAAAACGGTAAATTTGCATTTACAAATCTATAAAAATAGATATAATGATTTATATGGAACCTACATTAATCTATAAAGCTTTATCAAACGATACACGTCGTCAAATTTTGCTATGGCTAAAAAATCCAGAGAAGTTCTTTAATGAAAAGCCTTATTTTCAACAAGGTCTAAATTTTCAAGTTGGTGTATGTGTGGGAGATATTCAGGTTAAATCGGGGCTTGCCCAATCTGTCATCTCTAGTTATTTGTTAACCATGCAAAAAGCTGGTCTGTTGGAGTCTGAGCGAATCGGAAAGTGGACTTATTATCGTCGGAATGAAAAAACAATACATGAATTTTCCGAGTACATTCAAAAAGAACTATAAAATAAACGTAAAGGAGGTCATTCTTTTTTTGTTTTTACATATCTAGATATACAGATATTTAATTTTATAAATGATTTTAATCTGTATATAAATTAAGGAATATACAATAGGAATGGAGATTTATATTAATGAAAACAGTTAACCCTTTGCTTATTATTATGTTGGCTCTAGGCGTATTCGGCATTATTACAACTGAAATGGGTATTGTGGGAGTCCTACCCCAGATCACTCAAAAATTTAATATAACAACTTCACAAGCAGGTTTACTTGTAAGTATATTTGCTTTAATTGTTGCCATTTCAGGTCCATTCTTGACCTTACTCGCTTCTGGAATTAATCGTAAAGTAATTCTATTAACCTCAGTATTTATGTTCACGATTTCAAATATTATTTATGCATGTACAACGAAATTTGATATCATGCTAGCTTTCCGTATACTACCCGCCATTTTTCATCCTGTCTTTTTTTCAATAGCCCTTGTGACTGCAGCCAAAATTGTTCCTCCGGAAAAAAGTAACCAAGCAGTTACAAAGGTTTTTGCCGGAATTACTTTCGGATTTGCATTTGGTGTACCTTTAACTTCTTATTTCGCGGAAAAGTTTTCGTTAGAAACTGCTTTCCTATTTGGGGCTGTTGTAAATGCGATTGCTTTTGTAGGAATATTATTGTGGCTTCCTTCCATGCCTAATGAGGAAAAAATGTCTTATGGCAAGCAGCTTGGAATATTACGTAAACCGGGATTATGGTTAAACATCGCAGCCGTTATGTTTATCTTTGCAGCAATGTTCTCTGTATACAGCTACTTTGCCGAATATCTTGGACAATTAACACAAATGAATGGTTCTTTGATTAGTGTAATGTTGATGGCGTTTGGTCTAATCATGATTTTTGGGAATTTTTTATTTGGTGGATTCTTGCGAAAAAGCATAACTAAGACCGTTATAATGTTTCCCCTTCTATACATAGTAATTTATTTATTCGCTTATTATTTAGGCTCTTATTTAATTCCGATGATTCTAATGGTTTTCATTTGGGGAATAGTTCATTCTGGTGGTCTAATTGTCAGTCAAACATGGTTGACAACTGAAGCGAACGAAGCACCTGAATTCGGCAATAGCTTGTTTGTCTCATTTTCAAATCTTGGAATTACTTTAGGGGCGTCTATTGGTGGTTGGTTTATTTCTCACTTAGGAATACATCAACTCATGTGGAGCGGAATTGTGTTTGCATTGCTAGCTTTCTTTTTGATCATGATAAAAATTAAAATTTTCAGTTCTAACGTAGAGGGAGTTAACGTAGCGTAGGTTCGTGAATTGAATGAACAGTGAAATTGCTCGAATGCTGTTTTATATGGCCGTTTATTACGGTGAAAGTGGTGAAATTGATTTAGAACTAAATAATCAAGTGAGCAGCTTCACCAATCCCTATCATGGAAAGTTGGCGGTCCTGCTGGAATGGAACGAACAGGACCCAGCAGATACTTTTGAACGAAAAGAAATCGAAATGAAATCATTTATAATAAAAATTACTATGATCGATAATCGCAACCCTTTCATAGATCACCCGGAATTGGCCCTCAGCCACCTGTCATGATTAAACGAAAAAGCCGTTCCTTTTTATGGGACAGCTTTTTCTTATTTAAAAGTCTAAATTTTTAGAAAAATCACATAATTATATTTTATTTAAATAGCAATCTATTTTAATATTATAAAAATTACAACTTTTTTTATATTGCTAACACCTTTTATAGTAAGCGTTTTCATTTTTATACTTTACAAACTTTCTATTAAAATATATTATTTAGTTGTAATATTATGTGAAAAATCAATAAATAATATGTATTCAGCTCTACTAGTGATAAAATGCTAGATAGAGAAAATTAAACTCCAAAAGAAAAGGGGAAACTTATGCAAAACTCCAAAGAATCTCAACTGCATAGAGGTTTGGAAGAAAGACATATCGCATTAATGTCTCTTGGCGCAGCAATTGGAGTCGGTTTATTTCTCGGATCGGCATCTGCGATTAAATTAGCTGGCCCAGCCATTATTATTTCTTATGCTATCGGCGGGCTTATGATCTATCTTATCATGCGGGCACTAGGGGAAATGGCGATCAAAAATCCAGTCGCAGGCTCTTTCAGTCGCTATGCAAGTGAATTTGTCGGTCCTCTTGCCGGATATATAACCGGTTGGAATTACTGGTTCGTTTGGATTGCCACCTGTATGGCTGAAATTACGGCAGTCGGAATCTATATGCAATTTTGGTTCCCTGGGACTCCACAATGGGCTTGGGCGTTAGCCGCACTTGCCATCATGACAACGATTAACTTTCTTGCTGTAAAAGCTTACGGTGAATTGGAGTTTTGGTTCGCCTTAGTTAAAATAGTTACAATCATCCTTATGATCGTTCTTGGCTTCGGGATGATTATCTTTGGACTGGGGAACGGCGGAATCGCGGTTGGATTCGGTAACCTAGTTGAACATGGTGGATTTTTCCCTAATGGAATATCCGGTGTCATCCTCTCTTTCCAAATGGTCATGTTCGCCTATTTGGGAATTGAAATGCTCGGTGTAACCGCAGGTGAAGTCAAAAATCCAGAAAAATCTTTAAAAAGAGCCATCGATACCGTCTTTTATCGAATTTTACTTTTTTACGTTTTAGCTCTTACAGTCATTCTATCGATTACTCCGTGGGATCAAATGAATGGAAAAGACAGCCCATTCGTTATGATGTTTGATAAAATCGGTATACCAGGCGCAGCAGGAATCATTCAGTTTGTCGTACTGACAGCGGCCCTTTCATCTTGTAACAGCGGGATCTTCAGTACAGGAAGAATGTTATTCAACCTAGCGCAGCAAGGTGAATCACCTAAAAGTTTCGAACGTACTACAAAGTCAGGCGTTCCTGGCGTTGCCATTATCGTTTCAGCTGTAGTTCTACTTTTCGGTGTTTACCTTAACTACATGGAAGCCGAGAAAGTTTTCAGTTACGTTACAAGTGTCGCCACATTTGGTGCACTCTGGACATGGGGAACCATACTTGTCACACAGATCATCTCTAGACGGAAAATGAGTCCGGGAGAAAAACAAGGCTTAGCTTACAAGATGCCACTTTTCCCATTCACTTCTTATTTCACTCTAGCCTTTTTAGTATTCGTAATGGTTATACTCGGTTTTTCTGCAGATACAAGAATTGCTCTTATCGTTGGTCCAATCTGGATCGTCCTGTTGGTAGTCCTGTATTATGTGACCGGATTGAATAAACGAAAAGGATAAATGCAAGAGGGTGCCCAAAACGAATTTGGGCACCCTCTTTTTTTCTGCCTTTTACCTTTTACCCCTTCTTTTCATCGCCCAATGTACCACCGCACCAGCTCCGCCTAAAACAATGAGGATCGGCAAGTTTCCTATTATAAAAACAATGATCCCTGAGCCCGCTTTAAGTAATAAATTCGCACTTGTTGCAAGTTGTTTCTTCGTTCTCTCCCATGTATCCAGTTTTGCATTATCAATACCCGGTACCACGATCCGTTCCTGTGATAACGTGATTGTAACCGTCGAATATGAGGTCTGGTTTTCAAGATACTTCATTTGACCGGTCAGCTGCTCGATTTCTTCTTGAACCGCGGCAAGATCGGATGATATTTTCAGCAAATCTTCCGTCTTCTTAGCGTCCTGCATGAATGCAAGTAACCTCTCTTCCACAGCCCGCTTTGACTTCAGTCTTGCTTTTAAATCTACATATTGCTCCGTTACATCCTGGCCTGTCACGTTCCTTCCGACCACTTCTGAAGCCTGCCCCTCGGTAACGACAAGAAAGTCCTGAAAACGAGCTTCCGGAATCCGGACTGTGATCGTACCTTCTACCCTCTCTTCATCTTCCCTGTATACATTGGACTCTACAATATAGCCGCCGTATTCGTTCGCCTTTCTTTCAATCTTCATTTGTGTTTTTTCTAGATTTTTCACTTTCAACTGAAGCTGTGCTTGGTGGATGACCATCCTATCATTTGTTGCCGCCTCTTTTTCCGCCTTCTTATCAGAAGCCTGTTCCCCTGATAAAGAGGAGTCCATTTTACTTTCCGCTTTTTCTTCCTGTGACTTCGGTAAGGATTCTTCTTTATCATTACTACTACATGCCCCCAGGAAAAGAAACAAGCTGAAAATTAGTATCACTTTTTTTCGATTCATCGGTATTCCTCCTTCTCTTAACATTACCGACGAATAATTTGGAAGAAAGTTACACTTTCGGATAAAAGGTGGCGTTACAAAACATCCAAATTATGTATAAAGATGGATGGTATATCGACTATAGAGAATTAGCTAAAAGTGGATTAGTTCCGGTTGTCTGAGGCTCAAATGAAGATGTATTGGCCCACAAGAAATTCTAAAGAATTTTGAAAGCCTAGATGTATCAACGCTTTCTAAAAGGCAAGAGTTTATTCTAACAATACAAAGGCAACAATAAGAATTATAATCAGCGATGGGAAGTCGGGATATAGTGGAAAATTTCAAAATTAGCACTCGACAATTTGCAATAATAGTTATTCTATTTTCTGTAGGTACGACCATCTTGGTGATTCCTGGAATCATGGCTCAAGAGGTAAAACAAGATGCTTGGATTGCAGCTGTATTCGGTATAGGCATAGGTTTATTGCTGGTGGCTTTATATATCGCCGTAGGCAGGATGTTCCCTACTATGACACTGGTAGAAATCAATGAAACAATTTTTGGCAAATGGTTAGGTAAGGCAGTCTCTCTTTCGTTTGTTTTATTTTCACTTTACTCAACGTCAGAATTATTGCTTTATGTTGGGAACTTCTTAACTACACAGATTATGCCTGATACACCAATTGAAGCGATCATTATTCTTTTCGCATGCATCTTAATAATGGGAATTCGACTTGGTCTTGAAACATTGGCTCGTTCTGCAGAATTGTTATTTCCTATCTTTGTTTTTTTATTCATAATTCTAGTGGTTTCAATATTATTACCTCCTGTTCAATATAAGTTTGAAAATATACAACCGGTATTTGAAGCAGGAATAAAACCGATGATTCATGCTGTTTTTCTTTTTACAGGTTTTTTTTCTTTGCCATTGATTGTTTTATTAATGATTTTTCCTGTTTCAGTGAATCAACAAAAAGCTGCAGAAAAAGCCTTTTTTATCGGAGTACTAATCGCCGGAATCTGTTTACTCATCATAATCGCTTTAACTATTATAGTTTTAGGTGCAGATGCTAGTGCCAGAAACACGTATCCAAGTTATATTTTGGCCAGAAAAATAAACGTTGGCGATTTTTTCCAAAGGATTGAAGCAATAATGGCTATAATGTGGATTATCTCGATTTATTATAAAATGAGTTTTTACTTTTACGCTTCTGTTATAGGTCTTGCACATACATTTAATATGAAGAATTACCGGCCGCTTACGCTACCTTTAGGGATGGTCTTGGTTTCGCTTTCAGTACTTATACATCCCAATGTGGCCCATTCAATCAAATTTGATAAAGAAATTTGGCCCCTATATGTTTCAACGTACGGACTTGTTTTTCCTATTCTCTTATTAACAGTCAATGCATTCCGAAAAAAAATACATCAAAAGTAAAAAACGTTTCTTTACTTCAGATTTTTAGAGTATAGATATTCTACATAACTATATTCTTCTCGGCTGAACCCCTATAAATGAATAGAGCGAAAGGAGTCTCGTCTATGAAACGGAGCTATACCCTGTTTATCATGCTAATCGTATTCCTGTTATTCACTACAGGTTGCTGGAACCGTCGTGAATTGAATGAACTAGCTATTGCGCTGGCAATAGGGCTAGATAGTACAAAGGATGATCAATTTCTCTTAACCGCCCAAGTGGTAAATCCAGGAGAATTAGCTACGGGAAAAAGCGGTGGAAGTTCCGGTGCATCACCAACAGTCATCTATCAGGCGAAAGGGAAAACTGTCTTTGAGGCTTTCCGCAAAATGACCAAGGAATCCCCAAGAAAAATATATCCCTCACATCTTCGAATCCTCGTGATTGGTGAGTCATTAGCGAAAAAAGGAATTGGTAAACCGTTAGATCTTCTCACAAGGGACTGGGAACTGCGATCCGATTTTTATATCGTCGTAGCTAAGGGAATGAGAGCAGAAGAGATCCTGAAGGTGCCCACTTCTTTAGAAAAAATCCCTGCAAATCAGATATTTGATGCCCTGGAAGTCTCAGCAACTGCATGGTCAGCGACAAGTTTCGTTAAGTTAGACGATCTGGTCGCCGATATTGTAAGTGATGGAAAACAACCGGTGTTAACAGGAATCCAAGCAGATATAAAAGGAGACAAAAAAACTTCTTTAAGCAAACAGAATATAGAAATGATTGATCCCCCCGCTCGTTTGCATTTTCAAAAATTAGCGGTATTTAAATATGATAAATTAGTTGGCTGGTTAGATGAGAATCAAAGCAAAACGTATAACGTCATTACAAACAAGGAGAAAAGTACTGTTGTGAATTTACCGTGTCCTAAAGGTGGAAAAGCTGTGTATGAAGTGAAAAGGTCAAACACGGAAATGAAAGGTAAGATAAAGAATGGAAAACCTGAGATTGATCTAAATATTCATGTGGAAGGCAATTTAGGTGAAGTCGAATGTCATATTGATTTGACAAAACCAGAAACGATTGAAAAATTGGAGGAAATTTATGAAAAAGGAGCGCAGGAGTCGTTCAAAAAGGCAATAAAAGAGGTACAGAAAAATGAAAAAGTAGACATTTTTGGATTTGGTGAGGCGATTCATCGAGCTGATCCTAAAGCCTGGAAAAAACTAAAAAAAGATTGGGATAAAAGTTTTGAGAACTTGCCTGTAAATATAAATGTAGAAGGAGAAATACGGCACGTAGGTACGGTTGGTAATTCCTTTTTAGAAAAGATCAAGTAATTGGTTTGCTTTATCAAGAAATGGGGTTACGTTGTGTTTCATGAAAGCCTTTAGGAATCTATTTGCACATGGCCCCTAATTGGTATACCACACAAAGGAATAAACCAAGGATTTTCCCATCATCTAGCGGAAAAGAAAAGGAACTGTCTCCAGCTCCCGTTTTGAAGGCCTCATTACTCCGAATCACACTGATTCATTTCTTTTAGCCATTCGTTATTAAATTGACCAATTTTTAATTCATGTCTACATTATGATCGACTTGTGGATCATAATGTAGACATGAATGCGCTTCTTCAAGTGTTTCTGTAAAGTAGCCTGAACCATCCATGAAAGGTCCGCTTTCGAAATCTTTCCCTTTCTGATCAAGTTCGTTTAGATACTCGATATGAATCGGACACACTTGCTTATTTTTCCATTTTAAACATCTTTTGTTCTTTTTTCACTTCAATACTTTCTCAATCATGTCAGAAAGCGGTTTATAAATAGCTGTAACCCAATCTAGTGGATTGGGAACCTTGATATTCAGTGCTTGGGCAACGCTTAACGCGGTTCCGAATAGTAGAATAATGGAGAATATCCATAGTTCCTTTTTTAATTTTTTCCTCAAAAGATAAGGAACATCAATCGCGATAATCCCAGCGACGATGACAAGGATTCCTGCAACACCCGCCACTATTAACTACTCCTTTCTCTAATTGCTTTATAACAGAATGGGATACCGTACGGTCATATCTTTGTATCAACCTTACATCAACATTGTTTATTTCCAATCCAACTTATACCACTTGGTAGCTTTTGACTTCATCCAATCTGAATAGAAGCATTTTGTGTATTTTGATGCCCATTACATAACTTTGGTTTCAATCTTATATGTTATTCCGCGGCGGTTTCGGTGCTGTCGAAACTTGTTCGCGTTTATTGTTTTTCTGGTTGATTAAACGGGGGCGAGAAAACATCCCCCCTCTAGGTACCCGAATAAACGTATCCTTAATGTCTTCACTGATAAAAGGAGCAAAAGGACTCATATAGGGAACCCCAAAGGAACGCAAGCTGCACATGTGAAGAACAATTGCGATGAACCCAACGATTAACCCGAATATGCCAAAAGAAGCGGCAAGCGCCATCATCGGGAAACGGAGCATTCGAATCGACATGGACATGGTAAAAGCAGGAAGCACAAAGCTTGAAATAGCCGTGATTGCAACAACAATTACCATGGCAGCCGATACGATTCCAGCATCTACTGCCGCTGTTCCTATCACCAGTGTCCCTACAATTGAAATAGCTTGTCCTATAGCTTTTGGCATTCGTAAACCAGCTTCCCGCAAGATTTCAAACGCCCCTTCCATCATGAGGGCTTCAATGAATGCAGGAAAGGGAACTCCTTCTCGTTGAGAGGCTAGACCGATCAGCAGTCGGGTTGGTAACATTTCCTGGTGGTACGTGGTGATAGCGATATATAGGGATGGTCCTAGTAGAGCAATAAAAATAGTAAAAAAACGAAGAAAACGAATCAGGGTGCTAATATCTGCACGCTGATAATAATCTTCCGCAGCCTGAATAAAGGAGATGAATAGTGCAGGAACGACTAGAACAATCGGCGTTCCGTCCACTAGTATGGCAACTTTCCCTTCCAAAAGCTCGGCGGCAATCACATCAGGGCGTTCCGAATAATATATAGTCGGGAAGGGACTGAACGTTTCATCTTGAATCAATTCCTCAATATACCCACTTTCCAGGATTCCATCGATATCGATTCGATTCAGACGCTTATGCACTTCTTCGACGACTTTGTCATTCACAATTCCATCGATATACATGATCGCTACTTCGGTTTTGGTCAATTCTCCAATTTTTTTCGATTCCAACCAAAGTCGGGGGGTTTTTATTTTTCTGCGGATTAACGCCGTATTGGTCCGCAAGTTCTCAGTAAAACCTTCCTTTGGCCCACGAACGACGCTTTCCGTGGTGGATTCCGTTACACCACGGTCTTTTCCACCACGCATACCGATTGTAAACCCTTGTGGATATCCATCCAATAAGAGAATAACATCCCCTGATAACAGGGAAGTAAATAAAGAATTGAATTCCGTAACATCCTGTATGTCTCCAACCGAAAGGATGCGATCTTTCAATACTTGTAAAACGTTCTGTTGAGACGATATCATTTGCTCCTGATCAGGATGGATATCTAACATGAGTGATTCCATGATAAAATTCTGAATGGCATTAGTGTCCACCAATCCATCCGTATAAAAAATACATGCTTTAACGATTCGCCCTTTGCCAATTTGTATTTCTCTAATCACGATATCGCCGCTATTTCCAAGCTGTTGCTTAACATATTGAATGTTTCCTTGAAGGCTTGTTTTTAACAAGTCTTTGTTTGTTTCCTTATTTTGATCGTCTTTGGATGAGGAGAGGTTAATGCTGTTTTTTCTTTTTTTCTTAAATAAACTCATACATTTTATCCCTCTCTCAGTTTTTTTCTTCTTTAGAAGGTAGAGTTATTAGATAAATTATTGAGAAAAGATTTGGTTCTTAAAAGCACTTGTAATTTTATATTTTCTCTACTATGTATTTGCTAATTCATGATGGTCATGTTTATGGAGGTTATATGTACAGTTTTTAATGTTGTTAATATCACTCATAAGTCGTTCTATATTAAAACTGCCAATGGTGTCATTAGCTAACTTCTTTATATAAATAATCTGGACTATCAGCCATGAGGATTCACGGACGAGCTAAGATTCTTTTTATTTTTATGATTTTCCACTAAATGTTCACTATTTGAAGTAAATTCTGTTTCCGAATACAGGGTTTGCTCTCTTTTTTCACTATCCGGCTGCATGCATTGTTCATTTTTTTAACAGTCCAAGTTTATCGTGTTAACGAATGAATTGTTCAATGTCTTCGCTATTATCATGCCTATTTTCCAATTTTTAATACTTTTCTACAAAAAAGGTGTTTATATAGCTACGTCTATGTCATTAATAGAAAAAAGAGCGTCCCTTTGTATTATGGAACGCTCTCTTTTATAGTTTCACGAGTAAACTCTCTTAACTCACCGGTAAATCCTAATTAATTATTGATATTGGTAATCCTGCCTTCAATTTCTGCAGTGATTTTTCCGCCTTTGAAGGTTTCTTTCACGTAGTTAACGAAAGCTTCTAGATTTGAACCACTCATTTCTGACCTGCCAGTTATAAGTGAATAATATCAGCATTCCTATCCCCCAAAAACTCTTTTTCGTTAATATCCCATTTAGCGCTGCAGCCCTTTATATTGATAATAATCCTGTCTTTGAATCGTTTTGAATCCACAAGATTCATAGAGTCTTAAAGCATGCTCATTAGTCGCCTCGACTTCGAGAAAAATATCATATCCAAGCTGGCATTGTTCAGCTACCACCTTTTTCAATACCTTTCTGCCAAGTCCTTTTCCCTGGTATTCCGGTAAAATGGAAAATCCATAAATCCATGCTTCCCTACCTGACTGATCAACACGAATTTTACCGACAGGACAGCCATCCTTTTCAATCATCATGGTTTTCAGGGTATCCTCGTGCAGGATGCGCTGATAATAATCCCTCGCCTCTTTTTCCGTAAATTGAAAACACTGAATATCCAGCTGAATTTCCGTTTCCTCATCCTCTCTCCGTGAAGGGCGAACGACTGCATCCTCATAATCATCAAGCTCCGTTCCAGACCATTTCATTTGAAACTCAGAAAAAGAGAACTCACATGGCAGCTGTTTCAAAAACCCTGTCCCTGAATGTGATTGAGCAGGCGAGTTCAAGATGATCGACTTAAAGTTGCGCTCCATGGCACTCCTTATAGCGTCGTCCAACAGCTTTGTAAAAATTCCTTGCCTCCGAAATTCAGGATGTACCATCCCACACATCTCCACTTTATTTCCAAAATCGTAAAGACCAAGAAAACCAACAAGTTTTAATCCATCATAGTGAAGAAAATCATTCTTATTCACACCATTTCGACTGCGAAGTGTCTCCCAGTTCAGCTTTAATGTAAAATCTTCCCGCTCACATTCCTGCTGTAGAATCCGAATATCTTCTAGCTGTTTCTCATTCAAAATTCCCACCCCTTTTCCATACTATCAGTTTATTACCAAAAAAAAATAAAAGCAGCATCCTTTTACATGGATGCCGCATACTTTCCATAAGTTTTCTACGAATGTTGTTTTTTTAAAAGTATTTTCACTTTAATCCATAAAACTAAGATCGTATGAGGGGAGGATTTCCTATCTAATTCCATTGACGGATGAATTATTGTAGTAAAATGATTCCAATTGACGATTATTTTTTACCCATTTTGTGCTATATTCCAAATAATGGTCTGTGATTTTTTTATTTGACTTTAAAGGAGGGATTCATTGGTGAAATAGTACCTATTTCTTTATACCCGAATTCCGGACCCTTTTTAGAATAGAATCCGAAATTCGGTTTTTACTACCTAGCACATTACGTCCTGAGGTTATCGTTTCGTTTTATGAGCGGACTTTTTTAAGTTCTCTACGTCCGTTGTCAGTTCTTTTAATTGTTTACCGAAGCGGAAGAGCAAAAACATAGAAACGACGAATGGATAGCCAAATTCGCTAACTAATGACACCCACACAGTAGCATCCTCAATCATCATCCTCTTCACCCCTTTTCATGTATCTGATATCTAAAGTGAAACTTGTTTAAAAAAATCAATCTAGCACTATTGGTTTATGGATAAAGGAACAAACGTTCCTATATAATTGATTTATTCCCCTTGTCTATCACTTTATTAAATAAAGGAGGGATAGCAATGAACCAGTTAACTTCTCATTTTTTTTCTCATTCATTGGAGTTTCTGCAACAACAGTACTCATCTTTCTTTGAACAACCGATCATTCAAGTATTTTTACAGAACCCAGAGCATTTAAAGATTTTTACCGAAACTCTTGATTCCCCTTCTTCACATAACATTTGTCATCTCAACGAGACCTTCAAAATTTTCTATTACCGGGCTAAAGTATACAAATACATGTGCTCCTTGATTTACTTTTTCTCCGTTGATTTTGATAAAAGGGCACGGAAGCAGCGGGAACGCTATCGAATGGTACTTGATGCGACACCAAAGGATACTTTCGGAATGATCGATCGAATCGGCACTTTGGACGTTCAACTTGAAAAGATGGGGGAAACGAATGAGCTCTCTTCACACATAAGTGATGAAGAGATGATAAAAGCCTTGAAGAAGTTAACAGCCAAACAAAGTCTAGTACTGACCATGATCTTTTCCTATGGCCTATCCAACAAGGAAATAGCTGCCTATTTTCATGAATCTCCCCAGAATATCTCAAGCATTCGTAAACAAGCTCTCAAAAAACTTCGAAAGCACTATATGGATGAGGTATATAATAGAAAGGAGAAAAGCCATTGTGGATAAAAAACTATCAAAAGAAGAATTGATGAATCTAATCGATTCTTTGAATCCTAAAATAAAAAAATCGTTAAAAAACACCAACTATCAAGACCGGAATGATCTGGAACAAGAGATTAAACTCAAGATCATTGAGTCATATGAAAAAATCGTTTCAATCGAGGCCCCTAATTTTGAGGAGTTCCTTGCAGAATTCCTGACTAAGCAAAAACAATGAAAAAGTACTAAGTCCAGCATGCATGCTGGACTTGGTATTTTTTTGCTGAATATCAGTATAATGGATTCAATGTCAGCTTATCACCTTTTGGATCATCCAATACCGTTTTGTGATAAGTACCTTCTGCCCAATCATCAAGCTGATCGTGGTACCACTCGCTTTTTACGTTACCTGATTGCCCAGGCCCAACGAGGTGATATCCCTTATTCATGTCGGATAGGTCAATGACAAATCTCCAGGAGCCACCATGATTAACGGTTCCGTTATCTAAAAATGCCGCTGCCTGTACGGTTACACTGCTACCGCCGACCGGCAATCCGCCGCCGCTATTAAATAAATAATTTAACGGGGCGACACTTCCTAAAGGATGGTTGAACCTTACCTGATGATAGTCTCCCCATTCCCATTCAGCTATATCGTCACCTTGTGATTCTTCCAGTTCCATTAACGTCTCCTGTAACGACTTGGCGAGTACCTGCTCCAGTCCGCCTGCCTCTTCAATCCAAGGACCCGGCTTACCGCCCAATGCCCGCCTTAGTAGTTCATCAACGGCCGAACGCCTTCCATTAAAGAGGTTGAGCGTTTCTTCCGTTATTTCTTCTGTAAGCAAAACTTCCCCTATTTTTTTCATCCATACATTAAAAATCATCGGTGCTGCTTCATCAACGGAATCAATATGATTCCATTTCTCCAGAATCCTTAGTGCCTTGTCTTCCTGTATTCCCGATGGACCTTTCAGTACCTCTATAAATTGAGGGACAAACTCCTTAGCCTGCAGATTCATCTGATCCATCTGCAAGGTTTGCATATCTTCTGCAGTAAGCTTTTTATTCGCTTTTAAAAACTCCTGTATCCTCATCTGACGGTACGGCTGTGCCCAGTTATTGCTGATATGGTAAGGATAATCATCTGAGATGACTTTATTATTCGCTGTCGAAATGAATCCCTCTTCCGGATTGACCGTTTTTGGAAGTTCATCAAATGGAATGTAGCCTTTCCACTCATATTCATCCGTCCAGCCAGGTACAGGCAGCATACTATCGCCTTTTTTACGGATAGGGATTTTCCCATTCGCCTTAAAGGCAATGGTCCCATCGACTGAGGCAAAGACGAAATTCTGTGCCGGCGTTTCGAATTTCAAAAGGGCCTTTTCGAAGTCTTTCCAGTTTTCCGCTTTATTCATATTAAGTACCGCTTCAAGCTCTGCGGATGGATCAAGTGCCGTCCACCTTAATGCAAGGACTGTGTCTTTTCCGCTTTTCCCGGCAAAGTCGGAGACAACCGGTCCATGACGGGTAACCGTCACTTTATAGTCAAGTGTCTTACCATCCTTAACCTTGATCGGTTCGTTTAAGATGTGAGCTTTGTCCCATTTATCTTTGAAGGCGAATTCTTTCTCGTTTTCCGGGTGTCTCTTCTCAATATACAGATCCTGGACATCCGGGCCTGTATTCGTCACACCCCAAGCGACCTTTTCGTTATGACCGAGAATGATACCCGGAATCCCGGCAAAAGTAACACCGCTCACATTGACTGTCGGGGCCTCCAAATGCATTTGGTACCAAACGGACGGTGTAGCTAACCCCAGATGGGGATCATCCGCCAATAACGGCTGCCCGGAATCCGTTTTCTTGCCAGATACGGCCCAGTTGTTGCTGCCGTTGAATTCATTAGGAACAACGGCCCCGGCGAAGCTTTTTTCAATATCCAGTTCTTCCTTGCTGATGATATATGGTGCGCCCTCTGGATAATCCGGGAATAGATCATACGCTTTTTCCTTTGGGAAGGTTTGCAGCAAATACTGTCTAAACGCCTGATCTTCCCAGTTCCCGCCTAAATCAAAGGCCATATACTTACCGATGGTGAGCGAATCGACGGGTGTCCACGGTTCTGGTTCGTATCCAAGTAAAGTGAACTCGGTCGGCCATTTCCCATTCTCCTTCAATTCATCGATATATAAATTTACCCCTTCTGCAAACACATCCAAGGCTTCTTTACCGTCGCTTGTATATACTGCATAAGACGCTTCAGCTGCCCGCCTTAGCCCAAGTGTGCGGAAATATTTATCATTTTTGACGGTTTTCTCACCAATCACTTCACTCAATCTTCCTGACGCCTGACGCCTGCTTAAATCCATTTGAAATAAACGGTCCTGTGCTTGGATATACCCTTGGGCTAAATATAAATCATGTTCATTCGCTGCGTTGATATGCGGGACCCCGCTGGAATCCCTCACAACTGTTACTTGTTTCAAAAGGCCTGGAAGCGAAATTTCCCCCTTTGTTTCCGGCAAGGACCTTGAAAGAAATACATTTGCTGCAATCAAGACAGACAGCAAAAGTAAAATCAGGATTGCAAGACTCCATAGCACCCGCTTTTTCCACTTCCGTTTTGGTTTTTGCTGAGGTACGGCAACTTCCATCGATTCATCTCACTCCCCCCTTAAAACTCTCTTACTATCTACTTAAGATATTCCGCGTCCCCACCCGCCTTTCCTACCAACTTCCTAACATTCCCTCTGTTTATTTCCGGAAGGGAGAAAGGTGCAAGGACGGTTGTTCCCGCTCAGGGTCGGACCTTCCGCTAAAGGTCGAATTGTTACGGCTCAAGGACGGATTATTCCGCGCAAGGACGAATTGTCCCCTCTCAAGGACGAATTATTCTGCGCAAGGTAGAATTTTTCCGCGCAAGGTCGAATTTTTCTGCGCAGGGACGGATTATTCCGCGCAGGGACGAATTGTTCCCACTCAAGGTCGGATTATTCTGCGCAAGGACGAATTGTTTCCGCGAAATTCGATAAACATTGTCAAATACAAAAACACCGATACAATGTATCGATGTTCAGGGGATGTTAGCTATTAGCAATTATGTATTCAATCACCTTATCTGGATCATCCGTATAAAAAAGGGCCTTATCGAAGTCATGGGCTGCCTTCGTCTCAGCTTCCATGTATTCAACCGGGGATAGGAAACCAAAGAGCCTCTTCCATTTATGATTTTTCTCCAGAAGTTTTCTTTCCCTTTTTATATCCTCTGGAATGAATTTATTAATGATATAACATGGGTCAGAAAATGTATCAGCATTAAAACGCTCGTTCAAGGTTCGCAATTTTTCCCGATCCCACTCCACCCTTATTAAGTCAGATATGACCGACACATTTTGGACTGATTCAAGGATGCGTTTCGACAAAACATCATATTCTTCATCCTCCAACCCATTATCCGTCATGATCCCCACACAATACCATTTTTCATTCGGATCAAGTTCTTCATTTTTCTTGAAAAACACTCTTCATCCACCTTCCTTTCGGGCTTTACATGTCCTATCTCTTTTTCTTGTATGCTTTTCGTATTCACGTTTTTCCCATTCATTATCTAAATGAATAAAGCAACATGTCCGTATTCACGCCATTTCACTATATCATGGAGATATATCCATTTGACGAAAAATGAAGAAAGATGCTGGTATGGTTGCCACCATTCACCAAACTTCTTGCGTTTAGGAAACTTCATGACATACAAAAAAAGATACCCTGAAGAGGATACCTCCATCATACTGGCTGAAGGGCCAGCCCTCTTTGTTTAAGCAGATATTCCAGTGCCTGCCTGAACGATAGAAAAGCTTTTACCTGATTAGACAAATCAAGTTTGACAATCTCTTTCACCACATCAGGGGCAAAACCGACAAACATCGTTTCCGTTCCCATCAACGCCAGTGCCCCCACTAATTGATCCAGCAGTGTGAGCATATTGCTTTCCTTCGTAAAGGTAATGCCGGAGAAATCCATAATCAATACTTCCGCATGCAGGTCTGCACATTTTTGCAGTACCGTCGATTGCATCGACTCCATTCTCCAATCATCAATGCGCCCGATCAATGGTAAGAGCAGCACATCCTTTAAAACGGTCTGAACAATCGGAGTGGCCAATTCTTCCATGACTTCCTGGTTTTCTTTTATTTTCTGCAAAGAATCGTTTGCCACTTTTGCCATTTCTTTATAATGATTCACATAACTTATGCTCACACAGTGTATGAATTGATCCAGTATTGCATCAATTATCGAGCTTGCCTTTAGCAAAATTTCAATGGAGTAGTAGCGGTTGCTTACTTCTTCTTCAATGAAACTCCAGAAAAGGTTACGCACCAGCTGAGCTTCCTCAATATTTTTATTTAAAGGGATTCCCATGTCCACGACGCGCTTTCCTATTTCCATACCCGTTATTTTCATACTTTCCATCGCTTGTGCCTTACCGTGAATCAAGGCATCTGCATGAATTTGAATTAGTTGCGACCTTACCTCTTTACTGGTTTCAAAATCATAGAGTGGGCCCTCTTCTTCAAACAACTCGATATGCTCCACTAAGATATATTTGAATTTTTCGATTTTTTCACCGATCATTCTTAATTCTTCCATGTAGACCTCCCACACAGGGCTTTTATCACATTTTATCAAATAGTTAATGGTAAAAGATATAAAATCCTTCTATTACCAATATGATAATAGACGTTTACCCTTCTCTTAATAAGGGTATTATGATATATGACTTGGAGGGATTATCATGAAAAAGGATCAAAAAGACTTTGAATCTGAAAACATGAGCGATTTAGTCGAACTCATAAACAGTAAAAATAACAGCCGCAGAATCCTCGATGTACTACGGCGTAATAAAAAGGATAAAAATAAAAACAAAGATAAAAAGTGAAAAAGCCCATTCCAATATGGTCTGGGTTTTTAAATTTTTTGAGCAAACTCAGCTCTTCCTGCCACTATCTTTTTCTTCGAATTTCCTTCACATGGTTTCCTTCCGTGGTAATATAAACTGTTTCATCGATTTTGTATGTTAAATAACGGTCACAATCGATTTCCAACGTTTTCCCATTGTTGAATTTCATTGCGCAATTGGATCCCTCTTCGGTTTCCGTCACATCAATGACTTCGTTCGTCTTAAAACCGACTGCCTTGCCATCGGAGAAATGTGGATAGTATTTTTCAACAATCTCCACCTTTTCCAATCTGCCCGGACTTGTTAAGTATACAACGAATAATATAATTAAAACGGCTATTAACCCAATGAGAATTACTGCTTTTCGTTTCACTCTATCTATTACCCTCTTCTCTTATCAATCTTTTATTCAATATCGTTTTTCACTAGATTATATTCAGGATTCCGGAAAATCATGCTAGAAAAGACCATTTTATTTAACGATTTTCACTTTTTCAACCATCATGACACAAACGGCAGCAAGGATGATTAGGATGGATACAGCCGAGATGACCCCTCCCCAACCGAACTTCATCAGGAATAAACCTCCTGATGCTCCTACTACACTTGACCCCGCATAGTAAAACAGGAGATATAAAGCGGATGCTTGTGCCTTTTCACTTTTATTAGCTAACGATCCGACCCAGGTGCTCGCAATTGAATGAGCTCCAAAAAAGCCAAATGTAAACAGGGCAAGCCCGATTATCTTCAACAAAAGTGGATCCAATAAGGTTAAAAGGGCCCCCAGCAGCATGATTGCGATTCCGGAAAGAAGAACAAACCTCCGACTATATTGATCGGCAAGCTTCCCCATCCATGTAGAACTAAATGTCCCCACTAGATAAATAATGAAAATGAAGCCGATCAATGTCTGTGATAAATGATATGGCGGTCCCATTAATGGTATACCCACAAAGTTATAAACGGTAACGAACGAGCCCATTAATAGGAAGGCCATCCCGAATAAAAGTACTAGTCTGCTATTCCATAAGTTATTAATAAGGGAGGTTTTAATTCTCGACAATGATACTTTTTTACGGACAGCATGCTGCGAATGTGGAAGCATCAACCAAAAAGCCAGACTGATGATCAAACTTAAAGCCCCAAGGCTGCCAATCGCTATGTTCCATGAGAAATGGTCGGTCAGCACTCCGACAATCAGCCTGCCTGCCAATCCGCCGATACTCGAACCACTCACATAGATTCCCATCACATAGCCCAGGCTTTTCGGATCGAATTCTTCATTGATATAGGCCATCGCAATTGCCGGGAAACCTGCAAGCACCGCTCCTTGAATCGCCCGTATTGCAATAAGGATGTATAGGTCATCCTGGATGAAGCTGACGCATATGGATAACAACGCAGACAGAGTGAGCGCTGTCCCCATTATTTTTTTCCTATCGATATTTTCTGAGAAAAAGGAAACAAGCAATAAACAGATGGCAAGCGTTCCTGTTGCGAAAGATAATGTAAGACTTGCCATTGCAGGAGAGACCCCGAATTGCTTTGCGAAAACCGGAATGACCGGTTGAGTACTATACAGATCCGCAAACGTTACAAAGCTACCAAGAAATAAAGCCAAGATTGTTTTCCTGAATGATTTGCCAGCAGGCTCGATATAATTCACTTTTGTTCAGACCCTTCACTATTAAACTTCCCCCCTATGTTAATACGAACTTCCTGAGTTGTCTATTTCGCCACTTATGGCCAAACGGAAAAGTAAGTTCCAGCAATTCACAAAAAACCCTTCACTGCATGCAGTGAAGGGCTTTTCATTAATATGAACGTTTATCATCCCGCTCACTTTTTTTAAGCAGCCAGTACACAGGCATACCTATAAAGAGGATGATCACCGAGTACAGGGCATTTAAAGGTGTTTGGATTAATGTGCTTACAACAATATATATTGCACCAGCAATGGCTACAATGGGAATGAATGGGTAAAACGGTACTTTATATGTTTTTGCATCGGGATCTTTCTTGCGTAAGATGAAGACCGCGAAGAAGGCTAATCCATAAAAACAGAAGACAGAGAATACGGCCATATTGGTAAGTTTGTCAGGGTCTGCTACAACCATCATTATGATGGCAATGATCACTTGTAATATCGTAGCATTTATGGGCGTTTTAAACTTGGGCGATATTTTCCCGATTTGTTTATGGCCAGGCATCATTTTATCAGTCGCCATCGCCAAGGTTATGCGCGGAAAGGTCAGAAGCTTTCCGTTCAAACATCCGAAGATTGAAATCGCTATTCCGATTGATATCAATTTCCCGCCCAATTCACCAAATAGAAGCGTTGCCGCAACATTCGCTGCATTCGTACCATGAGCGATGACTCCCTCTGCTCCCAAAACATGAAGCATGGCAAGGTTCACAGCCAAGTAAGCGACCATGACCACGACTAATCCTGTTATGATTGCTCTCGGCAACGTTTTCTGTGGATTTTTCATTTCCCCTGCCATGAAGCCGACATTCATCCAGCCATCATACGCCCAGAGGGTAGCCAAAATCGCACCAGCCATACTGATTTTCATTGAACTTTCACTACTGATATTGAATACAGGCATATCACCTTGTGCGATACCGAACACCGCTATGAATATGATGGGGATCAATTTAGCAACGGTCGATAATGTTTGTATTATACCGCCGTATTTTGTCCCCAGCAGATTCATGCCTGCTATAAATACGATCGTAAGAATGCCTATTGCCAAAGTGTAATCTGAAGCGATATTAAATATTCCTGCGACTAATAACCCGAAGTATAAACTGAGTGCGCCCATGACTGCAGGTCCATATACCAATGTCTGAACCCAGCCGCATAGGAATCCCCATGCTTTTCCGTACACTTCTTCCATATAGACATATAAGCCCCCAGTTTTAGGAATCCGAGTACTCACTTCCGCAATCGTCAATCCGCTTGCCAGGGTAATCAGGCCACCTATCAGCCAAGCTAATAAGGCCATGGTTGAATTACCACTTAACTCAAGCACGTCACCAGGTCTCATGAAAATACCAGAACCGATAACTGTACCAACTACAATAGATGTTCCAATCCAAAAGCCAATCGTTTTTTTCAATTGGTCATTCCCCATGATGTCCTCCCCAGGTGTACACATGTACTTGTTTTATACTAAAATTATATCATATAAATTATATAGAAATAACTTATTCAATAATTTGAATAGTCCAATAAGGTTCCGGACACGTTGGTATTACTGTTCTTAGCTAGCTTTATTAAAATTATATTTTTTTTACTAATTATGTCTGGAACTGCAACAAAAACCGAATATTCTCTGCAGAAAAAACGTTTTATAGAAATTTAACTCAATAATAACGAATTAAATATCACAAAACGTAAGTATCATTCGTTATATATATAGTCTGAGATACCAGGTTTTTTCTCGGACACAAAAAAACCACTCCGAATCAACGGGGTGGTTCCACTCCTCTTTCAAACTTCAATTCGTATTACCAAATAATGAATAAAAGCACAACCGCCAAGACAATCCGGTAGATGGCAAAAGGAGTCAATTTAACTTTATTGATTAAAATCAAGAAAAAGCGGATACAGAATAACGCAAAGATGAATGCGCTTATGAAACCTGCGATAATGAATGGCATAACTTCAGGTGTGAAGTAATCCCAATATTTAACTATCTTTAAAAGACTGGCACCCGCCATGATCGGCACCGCCATGATGAACGTGAAATCGGAAGCAGCCCGATAGCTCATCCCTAATAGCACACCACCGGAAATCGTTGAACCTGAACGTGAGAATCCCGGCCACAGTGCCAAACATTGAATTAACCCTACACCCAAAGCTTGTTTATAAGTGATTTGGTCAACCGTTTCTGTAGTCAGCTTTGGACGGAATTTATCAGCCGCAATCATTAAAAATGCGCCCAAGATTAATCCAACGATAACCGTCTTCATGGTAAATAAATTTTCATCGATATAATCTTCGAACAATAGACCTAATACAGTAGCTGGTAACAATCCGACGATGATCTGCAAGAGGTTAAGCTTTTGGCCCTTCACAGCAGATGGGTCTTTCATTTTCCTTAAACCAAGCAAGTCCATGAATCGCCCCCAGAAGAGCACGACTACAGCGAGTATCGAACCAAGCTGGATAACCACTTTGAACACATTGGCTATTTCACTCCCGAAAAGTTCATTCGATTTCAGCCATAAATCATCAACGATAATCATGTGCCCTGTAGACGATACAGGAGCAAATTCAGTTAATCCTTCAACAAGACCAAGGACAACAGCAACAAAAATTTCCCACATATTCATTTTTTTCACCTCATAATTCGAACACCTGTTATGGAAATACCATATGTATTTTACTCGTTGTTTAAAATATTGTCTATTAAACATTGCTGAAACAATTTAGGGATACATGTATGATAGGGTTCAAGATAAAGTTTAAAGGGGAAGTGATGAATTTGCAAAACATATTGATTTTCGCCCATAGAGGGTCCAAAGGGACGCATCCTGAAAATACCATGGCTGCATTTCAAGAGGCGGCAGAAATCGGTGCCGAGGGGATCGAGTTCGATGTCCACCTCAGTTCTGATGGGGAATTGGTCATCATCCATGACGAAACACTTGATCGAACGACCAACCTTACTGGTTATGTAAAAGATCATTCGTCACAAGAGCTGAAGACGGCTGATGCCGGGGGCAAATTCTCCAAGGAATTCCTTGGGGAGCGGATTCCTTTTTTAATAGAAGTTTTCGACTGGGCCAGGGATAATGCTTTATTGATGAATATCGAAATCAAAACGGATAAACTCGCTTACGAAGGGATCGAACAGAAGATCATTGATTTAATTCATCAATACCGAATGGAAAATCGGGTGATCCTATCTTCCTTCAACCATCAATCAATTGAAAAAGTGAAGATGCTTGCCCCAGAACTTGAACGTGCATTATTGTTCGAAGGGCTTCCTGAAAACTTCGAAGAAATCTTACGTGATAAAAAAGAAGCCGGTTTTCATCCTGATAAAAATAGCCTGACTCAAGCAATGAGTGATAAAGCGAAAAAACTTGGATACAAAATCCGCCCTTGGGTCGCCAATGATGAAGCGGACATCGTCAAGCTCGCAGAGATGGATGTCGACGTTATCATGACCGATTTCCCTGAAAAGGCAATCAAGATTTTAAAGGCTCGGCAGTCACATGGCTGAATAATGCGAAAGAGAAGGAGCGATACCCCTTCTCTTTCAAATCCATATTTATTCAGTTATTAACGAGAAAAGTTTGATCCGCCTAATTGTTGTTCAGCCATTTGAACTAAACGTTTTGTGATTTCCCCACCAACAGATCCGTTAGCGCGAGAAGTAGTGTCTGCACCTAAGTTTACACCAAATTCACTAGCGATTTCATTCTTCATTTGTTCTAGGGCTTGCTCTGCACCAGCTACTACTAGTTGATTGCTGTTATTGTTGTTTGCCATGTGTTTTCACCTCCTACTAATATTAATTAGCATTTTTAGCTTAAATTATTATTGCCAATTTATTGAATTATTTTTCTTTACGATTCCTTCAATCCAAAGCTCTTTATCATGTTTTTCTTTTTTTGTTCATAAACTGTTAGGAAACTTTCAGTACAGGAGGGAAAAGAATTGCAAATACATGTGGTTAGGCCAGGCCAGACGTTATATGGCATCGCCCAGACATACAGCGTAACCGTTGACAGGCTCGTCGAATCAAATAAGATCCCTAACCCAAATAATCTTGTTTCGGGGCAGGCCCTTGTCATTCCAATCGTCGGCAGTTATTATTTCGTTCAACCGGGTGATAGTCTTTATTCCATTTCCCAAAAGGTTGATGTCCCTTTTCAAGAGTTGGCAAAAATAAATGGCATTCCCGAAAATCAAAACCTATCCGTTGGATACCGGCTCTATATTCCGGCACGAAAGAAAAGGACCGCCGAATTCAACGGTTATGTCGAGCCGCGGGGTACATCGGTTGCACCGGCCCTTGAAACGGCTGCAAGGGAAGCTGGGCCCTATTTAACCTATTTAGCCCCATTCAGCTTCCAGGCGCTTCGTGACGGCTCCTTAAAAGAGCCTTTGC
This sequence comes from Peribacillus sp. CSMR9, assembly GCF_033141925.1. NCBI lineage: Bacteria > Bacillati > Bacillota > Bacilli > Caryophanales > Bacillaceae > Peribacillus > Peribacillus sp. CSMR9. The sequence continues at coordinate 54,315 of NZ_JAOPHO010000007.1, read as the reverse complement.
TCAATGAATTCCCTGCCATCGCCAGAGAAAATAAAAATGTCCTGATGATGGTGATCACGAATCAGGAAAATGACCAATTCAGCGATGAGCTCGGGCAAATCATCTTGACGAACACTTCCGTTCAAAATAAGTTCCTGAACAATATCGTTTCAACTGCAAAGAAATATGGATTCCGGGATATCCACTTTGACTTTGAGTTTTTAAGGCCGTCTGATAGAGAAGCTTATAATCAATTTCTCCGAAAAGCCAAGGAACGTTTCAAGAAAGAAGGATGGTTCATTTCTACGGCACTTGCCCCCAAAACAAGTGCGGAACAAAAAGGCCGTTGGTATGAGGCTCATGACTATAAAGCACATGGCGAAATCGTCGACTTCGTTATCATCATGACTTATGAATGGGGGTATAGCGGGGGACCGGCAATGGCTGTATCGCCAATTGGATCTGTTCGGGATGTGCTCGAATATGCCGTCACTGAAATTCCTGCCAACAAAATCCTGATGGGGCAAAATCTATATGGCTATGATTGGACCCTGCCTTTTGTACAGGGATCCACTGCCAAGGCTGTAAGTCCGCAGCAGGCCATCCAGATTGCAGCTGCCAATAATGTTGCCATCGAGTATGATGAAACCGCACAGGCCCCGCACTTCAATTATACGGATATTGAGGATAGGCAGCATGAGGTGTGGTTTGAAGATGCCAGATCCATTCAGGCAAAATTCGATTTAATCAAGGAATTGAATTTAAGGGGGATGAGTTATTGGAAGCTCGGCCTAGCCTTCCCTCAAAACTGGCTGCTCATCAGTGATAACTTCAACGTACGCAGAAGGGTCTAAGAACAGATTGAGCCTATTTATCAAACTTTTGGAATACCGAAGCGCAAACGGACATATAATCCATCATCGAGCATGAAGTCCAGTTCAGGATACGTGACTCAGCCATAAAAGCCTTCCGACGTCTTCCGGAAGGCTTTTATCATTTCCCTGTTATCCGAGTTGCACTTTTTTAGATAATCTACGAAATTCATGATTCAAAGTTTGTTTGACTGCCTTATGAGCAAAGCCTTTTTTGACCATACTAAAAGGAACAGCTTAAGGGGTGTGAAAAACATGATTAAATTCGGTCCATACATTAGCACCGTTCCTAGAATTCCGCGTTTCATCAGATTGCTTTCTACCATCGCATTATTTTTACTCTCCTTCGGGGTATTGATCCACCTTGTGGAGCCGAAAAGATTCCCTACTTTACTCGATGGCATCTGGTGGGCAATCGTGACTATGTCAACGGTAGGTTACGGAGATTACACGCCTGTGACCAATCTTGGTAAAGTCATTGGGATCACCCTCATTTTGTCAGGTGCCGGCCTGATCACCTCTTATTTTGCATACATTGCTAAAATGTCCATTTCCAATGAACAGCAATTTCTAACAGGAAAGAAAGCATTCAGCGGCGGTGGCCATATTATCATTGTGGGCTGGAATGGCCGTTCCAGGAGAATCATCCAAAACATTCATAATAGAACTCATCATCAATCTATTGTCCTTATAGATGATACGCTGCAAAAGCACCCGCTACCAAGAACGAATATCCACTTTATCCAAGGAAAAGCTACATTGGATTCCGTTTTGCAAAAAGCCAATATAAAACAGGCCAGACGCGTCCTTATCACCGCTGACCTCAAGCAAGACGAGCTGCATACGGATATGTTCTCGATATTAACGTTACTGGCCGTCAAAGGCTTAAATCCGCATTTGTATTGTCTAGTGGAAATATTGACGCAAGAACAAAAGGAAAATGCTTTGCGGGCAGGAGCGGATGGTATTGTCGAAACGAATAAATTTGCAAGTGATTATATGCAGGATTGCTTATCGAGAGGGATCATTGTGGAAGCTGAAGAGCAAAATGAATGGGATGGATTGAACATCAAACAACTGGCCATCCAGAGTGACTGGGCGGAATTGACGTTTAAACAGTTGAGCGCCAAGCTATTTGATCAAGACATTCTATTGGTGGGCATCATTTCAGGAGGCGAGACATTCATCAAGCCCCCTGCAAATGTAATCATACATCGCAATGACACCCTGCTCATCATTGAAGATTAATGTAATAAAAGCTTTTCCAAATCATGGACAAGCGATTTTCCATAAGAGATATAGTTTTCCGGAAATTCGGCATCTGGATTTTCCGGCTCAGCAAACTGATTGAAGGAAGCGGTGAGGTTTCCGATATTTCCTTCACCGTCAACACCGTCCTCGTATTTATGAGATAACAAAAACGGTTGTAAAAGTTCGACCATTACCCCATCCTGATCGAGTGAACCATCAACCGCCCTGAAAGGGACACGCAAAAACTGGTACCCATCACTGTCATCCATTTTATAATCAAACGACCCGTTGTCATAGTCCCAGCCTCCGCCTATCACATATCCTTCCGGCTTTAACTTCGTCTCCAGGTCGAACAAACCGAATGTTTTCCCTTCCAACTCAGAAGAAATTTTAATCATTGTAAAAAACCTCTTTCGCTATTTTTCTATTAGCTTAACCAAAAGGCCTTTAAAAAAACCCTGGAATGACTCGATTGTACCCTCGGATCAGGATGGCTTTCTCTCTGATTCCCAAGGTATCCTTACGCTCTTTTATAAAGTTTATTTCAGCTTCTGAGCTTCCTTAATCGCAATTGCTGGATCTGCACCTAGATTGCCGCACTTCCTGTTGCAGCTGCTGGATTTTCTCCCGCTTTGCTTAAAGCCTTTTCATCCATGAAGAACCGGAATTTGCGGATGTGCACACATGAACCCAAATTTTTCGGTTTTTCAATGCAAGCATTCGAATATGTTAATTTAACTTTAGAGTTCAATAAAAAAGCATGAAGCTGGATGTTATTCCTGCTTCATGCTTTTTTTATTATAAGCGCTGTTCTAGCTCCGCTTTTTTCTTTTCATAACCTGGCTTGCCTAAAAGCGCAAACATGTTCACCTTATATGCTTCCACTCCAGGCTGATCAAATGGATTGACACCTAGTAAGTAACCGCTCATTGCACAAGCTTTCTCGAAGAAATATACAAGGTAGCCAAATGTATAAGCATCAAGCTTAGGAACCGTTACGATCAGGTTGGGAACGCCACCGTCCGTATGAGCTAAAAGGGTACCCTCAAATGCTTTATTATTTACGAATTGCACCGTTTCACCTGAAAGGTAATTCAGGCCATCCAAGTCATTGTCCGCTTCTTCAATTAAAATTTCATGACGGGCCTTTTCCACTTTGATGACTGTTTCAAAAAGATCACGCCGCCCTTCCTGAACATATTGCCCTAATGAATGCAGGTCAGTCGAAAAGTTAGCGGATGAAGGGAAAATCCCCTTTTGATCCTTTCCTTCACTCTCTCCAAATAATTGTTTCCACCACTCAGAGAAATATTGAAGTCCAGGCTCATAGTTTATCAGCATTTCAATGGTTTTCCCTTTATTGTAAAGGATATTTCGAACCGCTGCATATTGGTATGCCTCATTATCAGCTAGCTCGGAAGAACTGAAGTCCAACCTTGCACGCTCGGCTCCCTCCATGATTTGATCGATATCTGCCCCGCTGACCGCAATCGGAAGCAACCCAACTGCCGTTAAGACAGAGTAACGTCCGCCAACATCATCAGGAATGACGAAAGTTTGGAAACCTTCCTCCGTTGCTACCGTTTTTAATGCGCCCTTTTCTTTGTCAGTGGTCGCATAAATTCGGCTTTTAGCTTCTTCAACACCATATTTTTGTTCCAGCAGTTTCCTGAATATCCTGAAGGCCAGTGCTGGTTCAGTCGTCGTACCGGATTTAGAGATAACATTGATCGAGAAATCCCTGTTTTCCAACAGGTCCATTACGTCTTGCATATATGTAGAGCTTATATTATTACCTACAAATAAAATTTGCGGTGTTTTTCTTTTGTCCGTCGGCAAAATGTTATAAAAACTATGTTGAAGCATTTCAACTGCCGCGCGCGCTCCCAGGTATGATCCACCGATTCCGATAACCAGTAACACATCTGAATCTTTTTTTATTTTTTCCGCTGCTTTTTTGATCCTCGAGAACTCTTCTTTATCATAATTGGCCGGTAAATCAAGCCAGCCAAGATATTCATTGCCTGCCCCTGTCTGTTCATGCAGAGAATGGTGGGCCACTTTTACAGCATCCTGTAAATAGGTAATTTCATGCTCCCCGAAAAACGGTAGGGCTTTTGAATAATCGAAACGAATATGGGCCATTCAAATTCCTCCTTGATTTTTAAGTTTCCCTATCACTTTATCTGATGTAATTCTCATAATCAAGATATCGGTCAAGTAAATAACGAATTATACGTTCAAAGTAATCTCCCACCTGACAAGGCGGGAGAAATGAACATTTCACTTGAATTATAATGAAGCCCGTAAAATGGCAAGGACATCTTCACGGTTCAGGATTTTGAATCGCCCAAATCCCCCTCTGCTCATCGCTTTATCAGCCATGACTTCCAATTGTGAGTCATCGATGCCATAATCCGAAAGATTGGTCGGCGCACCTAAGCTGCTCCAAAACGACCTAAGTCTTTCAATGCCCTCAAGGGCCGCTTCCTCATCCGTTTTACCTTCCGGATCAACATGGAACACACGGACTGCAACCTGTTTAAAGCGTGCAACATTTTCATGGAGCACATGTTTCATCCAATTTGGAAATAAGATGGCCAATCCTCCGGCATGCGGGATGTCATAAACAGCTGAAACGGCATGTTCAATGTTATGCGTTGCCCAATCACCACTGTAGCCAACCCCAAGCGAACCATTCAAGGCAATATTTCCTGCATATAGGATAGTGGCCCTGTGCTCATAATCCTCCAGGTTTTCCAATAGTTTAGGGGCCGTTTCAATCACTGTCAGTAACAGCGATTCACAGAAACGGTCTTGAAGAGGTGCATGCGTTTCCGGATGGAAATACGTTTCGAACACATGTGACATCATATCGACCATTCCGTATACAGTCTGATTTTTTGGTACCGAAAAAGTATTTTCCGGATCCAAAATGGAGAATTGAGGAAATACCAATGGACTTCCCCATCCATATTTCTCTTTCGTTTCCCAGTTTGTAATGACTGAGCCGGAATTTGCCTCAGAGCCTGTTGCAGCTAAAGTCAGTATCGTTCCAAACGGAAGGGCCTCTTCTACTGATGCCTCCTTAATGACAAGATCCCATGGATCCCCCTCATATTTAGCACCTGCAACGATGGCCTTTGTAGCGTCTATAACGCTTCCCCCTCCAACCGCAAGGACAAAGTCAATCCCATGTTCTTTACAAAGGTCCACACCCTTCCGGACTGTTGAGATGCGTGGATTCGGTTCAACTCCGGAAAGTTCGTGCACCTCTGCATCAATCTCTTTCAAGGCATTGACCACTTTTTCATATAAGCCATTTTTCTTTATGCTTCCTCCACCGTATACGAGTAAAATCTTATCACCATATGCAGGAATTTCCGTTTTTAAACTTTCAAGCTGATCTTTCCCGAAAATTATTTTAGTAGGGTTTTTATAAGTGAAATTCTCCAAAAGATTTCTCTCCTTAATGCCACATCGGCCTCTAGAAAATTGCTCGCTTGGCCACTGGCAGTTTTTTTCTTTTCTTCATTATGACCAATGTTCCATATAAATACAAAGCATCCGTCCGGAACTTCTGCAAGGATGTATATTTACATGATGAAAAAGCATGATAAGTAAAGAACTGATTTTTTCAAAAAAAGGAGGCTGTACAATGAGCGGAATACAAAGAATTGCACTTGTTCTTACAATAATCGGGGCAATCAACTGGGGATTAATAGGGTTTTTCCAATTTGACTTGGTCGCTTCGATTTTCGGAGGGCAAGATGCTGGAATGGCCCGTATCATTTATGGATTGGTTGGAATTGCCGGCCTAATTAACCTTGGTCTTCTCTTTAAACCAAGTCCTGAAACTGCCAGTGAACCAGAAACCAAACCGACTCGTTGAAAGGGATTTTGTTTATATTCTATAAAAATAAAGCCGGTCCATGGATAAAAAACATGACCCGGCTTTATTTAATTCATTTTCATGAAATCATGAAAATGACAAAAAAAAACCGACTGATCGATTGATCTGTCGGTTCACAAAATTATTTTTTGATTAAGTCTTCGCGTTGAGATTGTTCAATCCACTCTTGAAGTTTGTCTTTCAATGTGTTGAAACCTTCAGTAGATTCGATGTGAGATGTTGCTTTAACAGATGCTTGGCGTTTTTTTGGAGCTTTTTTCGGAGCTTCAGTACGCTCAGGAGCTTCTTCTGTTGCGCGGATCGATAAGCCGATTTTTCCAGCAGCTGAATCGATTGATAGCACTTTAACTTTTACTTCATCGTTCACTTTTAAATGTTCGTTGATATCTTTAACGAATCCGTGAGTAATTTCAGAAATATGAACTAAACCTTGAGTTGATTCATCTAAAGCAACAAAAGCACCGTATGGTTGAATACCAGTTACTTTACCAGTAACTACCGCACCAATTTCGAATTTTTCAGACATGGTAACACTCCTATTTTATATATATTTTTTCGTCTTTTCACGCAATAAAAAATTATATCACATAATTGGAAAATAATCAAAGTTAAGTATACCATACTTTTTTAAATTTTACTCATTAAAAATGTTTGTTTTTTGGAAATAATAAATATTATAAGCACGTTATTTATAATTTATCCTAAAAATTTGCAAATAACCTCCATTTCCTTAAGATATTTACTCATTTTTCTAAAGATTGTAATATTAAAACACTACCCATTTCCTCATAATCATAGTAAGATGAGAAAATGTTTTAAAGAAATTATTGTTTACAGCTAGATAATCTTTACATCTAAAGGAGTTTTTCCATCATGTCAAAACAAGAACAATGGACTTCAAAACTTGGGTTTATCCTGGCAGCCGCGGGATCCGCTATTGGATTAGGCGCCATCTGGAAGCTCCCATATATGACTGGTGAAAATGGTGGAGGGGTCTTTTTCCTGCTCTTCATTTTGTTCACACTGCTTATCGGTGCCCCCATATTAATAGCGGAATTCACAATTGGCCGCAATGCACAGAAAGATGCCATTAGCGCATATAAATATATCGCCCCAGGAAAACCTTGGGTTTTGATCGGATATGGCGGTGTCGTCGCTTCCATCATTCTGCTTTCCTTCTTCAGTGTCGTTGGCGGCTGGATCATCTCCTATTTAGCAAGAAGTTTAACCGGTTCCCTTTCAAACTTAACACAGACTGAATATGGAAACTTCTTCAATGCGATAATCAGCAATCCTTATGAAACGGTTATCGCTCAATTATTATTCATGGTTTTAACCATTTGGGTCGTGCAAGGGGGCGTATCCAAAGGAATTGAAAAAGCGAATAAATATATGATGCCTTCATTGTTCATTCTTTTCATTATTCTCCTCATCCGTTCCTTGACTCTGGATGGAGCAATGGAGGGTGTAAAATTCTTCTTGAAGCCGGACCTTTCCGCTTTAACAGGGGAAACGATCCTATTAGCTCTTGGCCAATCCTTCTTTGCACTTAGTGTTGGTGTTTCAGTGATGGTAACCTATGCATCCTATTTAAGTAAAAAAGAAGATATAACTAAATCTGCCTTCTCGGTGGTTGGACTGAATATCTTCATTTCCTTGTTAGCCGGTTTAGTCATTTTCCCAGCTGTTTTCGCACTGGGCTTCAGCCCTTCTAGCGGTCCTGGACTAGTATTCGTCGTGTTGCCTGCCGTATTCAATGAAATGGCGCTCGGCGGGATCTTCATGGCCATTTTCTTCATATTATTATTATTCGCCACACTTACAACGGCCTTCTCCATTCTCGAAATCGTCGTTGCAGCCATGATCAAAGGTGATACCGCAAAGCGGAAGAAGGCTTCTTGGATAGCTGGTAGCGTCGTTTTCTTGATTGGAATTCCAAGCGCATTATCATTTGGGGTGCTTTCAGATGTGAAGATTTTCAATTTATCCATATTCGATTTGGCTGATTATCTGACAAGCAATATCGCACTGCCAGTCGGCGCCTTGTTCATATCCCTTTTCATCGGCTATCAAATGAAAAGGATCGAGGTCCAAAAAGAGTTCGAAACTGGCGCAGATTCCGGCCGGTCACTTTTTAAACTTTGGTACTTCCTGATTCGCTACATTGTGCCGATCATGATCATACTCGTATTTCTTAACTCAATTAATCTCATTTAATAATCCAAAATGCCGTTTCGATATTTCTCGAGGCGGCATTTTTTTTTCACAAAACCTACATATTCATTTGATTTCCTTTAGTTATAATATGGTAAAATCATTGCATAAAGAAAATATTTCCTGAAAAAGGAGTGCCTGACTATGTCAAATATCGCGAAGAATATCCGGCAATATCGAGAAGATCATAACCTCACTCAACAGGAACTGGCTTTGAAATTACGAATCGGCACCAAAAAGATTGAAAAGTATGAAACTGGTGAATCGATTCCTGATACTCAAACCATTTTAAGGCTTTCGACCGTTCTTGACATTCCAGCTTCAGAGTTCTTGAAGGACGCCCAAACCAGGAACGCTTCTGGTGTTGACGAGGACATAAAAAAGCTGATTGAAGAAATCGGATCCAAAAAGGCTGAGCTCATCCTAAGAACAGCTAAAGACTTTAGCGAAGAACAAATTCTGAATGTTATGCATACTTTATATAATACACAAGCTAATTGAAAAAAATGGTCGTAGTATGTGTATTTTTTTTCAGAGTGCTGGATATACTATGATTAACACTTTCTATGTTAATCCATTAGATTAACTCTTTTTCTAATTCCCCCTATGGAAAGGGATCCGGCTGCTTATAACGGCCGGATCCCTATTTTTTTGCTTTTATTGGCTATGGTTCTTCATGAAACGTTCCATCCTTCTAAGCGCTTCTTGAAGTTGTTCCATGGAGGATGCATAGGAACAGCGGATATGACCTTCACCGCTTTCCCCGAACACATCTCCCGGTACAACGGCTACAAGTTCTTCCGTCAGAAGTTTTTCAGCAAATTCCAACGAAGTCATCCCTGTTTTCTCAATGGAAGGAAAAGCATAAAATGCCCCGCCAGGATTGTGACAATCCAGACCCATATCGTTAAATGAATTCACGATATAATTTCGTCTTCTCCGATAACTCCGACGCATTTCTTCTACATCCTGCATTCCGTGCCTTAAAGCTTCCAATGCAGCATGTTGAGCAACGGTCGGCGCACACATCATCGCATATTGATGAAGCTTAAGCATCGCTTCAGAAATTTCCTTAGGTGCACAAACGAACCCAAGACGCCATCCGGTCATTGCAAAGCCTTTCGAAAACCCATTGATGACAATTGTCCGCTCATGCATGCCGTCAATGGCAGCAAAAGAGGTGAATTTCTCATCATAAGCAAGTTCAGCATAGATTTCATCGGAAATGACAAGCAAGTCATGCTTTTTAATGATATCAGCAAGCATCACTAATTCTTCCTGTCCAAGCTGGGTGCCAGTTGGATTATTCGGTGAACAGATTAAAACCGCCTTCGTTTTAGGCGTGATTGCCGCTTCGAGTTGCCCGGGAGTCAACTTAAAGTCATCATCCTTTGAAGTTTGGACCGTGACCGGTATTCCCCCTGCCATGGTCACAAGCGGTGCATAGGCGACGAAACAAGGTTCCACTACAATGACTTCTTCCCCTGGATTCAAGATGGTCCTCAGTGCAATATCGAGAGCCTGGCTTGCTCCGACCGTGACAATGATTTGATCCTCTGGTCTATATGAAACATGGAACTGCTTCTCCATATACCTGCTGATTTCCGACCTTAATTCAAATAATCCTGCATTAGCCGTATAAGAGGTATACCCTTCCTCCAAGGAGTTGATCGCAGCTTCCCTCACTGCCCAAGATGTAACGAAATCCGGTTCACCCACACCAAGTGAGACGACCCCTTCCAAATTGGCTGCCAGGTCGAAAAAGCGGCGGATGCCTGATGGTTTAAGCTCTGCAATCGTTCTTGAAACATAACTCGTTTTAATCATGGTGACACCACTATCCGCTTATCTTCATCAGTTTGATCAAAAATTGTGCCATCGTGCTTGTATTTTTTCATAATGAAGTGAGTCGTCGTAGAAATGACGGAATCCAGTGTCGAAAGTTTTTCTGAAACAAAGTTTGCCACTTCGTTCATAGAACGCCCTTCGACAATGACTGATAAATCATAAGCCCCCGACATTAAATAAACGGACTCGACTTCTTTGAATTTGTAAATCCTTTTTGCTACCTCATCGAAACCGACACCGCGCTTTGGAGTGACTTTTACATCAATCATCGCTGTGACACCATGGTATTCATCCACTTTTGCCCAGTTAATGACTGTTAAATAACGGACAATAACCCGCATATCTTCTAATTTCTTCAATGTTATTTCAATGCCCGCTTCTGATAGATTGGTCATTTTAGCCAAATCCTTCAGATCAATCCGGCTGTTATTTTCAATGATTCTCAAGACTTCCAATTCCTCTTCATTCAAGTGCATTGGAAAACCCCCCTTTTGGAATTCACTAATTTAGATGTGATGGTTTGGCTGGCAGATAGTCTCACGAATTACCTTATTAGACTTTTTTAGAATCCTATATGACAATATAAATTAATAAGTCCTATTCTGTCAGGATAAACTTATACTATTATATCAAAATTGGTTGGCGACCTGTTATAGTAATTGTCTTTTTTCATCGTAATTATTACAATTACTGTTATGCAACAGTATTTAAGGACCTTTTTTGGGATATTCAGGTGAACACACACTTGTATCTATGACTAATACCGGAGGAGAAAGGGATTTATATGGAAATTCATACAATCAAAGGCATTGAACGGGTGGAAAATATAGAAATCTATTTTGAATATGACCATATGGATGATTCCTTCCCCACACTTGTACTGCTTCACGGATTTTTGTCATCCAGCTTCAGTTTCCGTAAATTAGTGCCCTATTTGATCAAGGAATTCAATGTGATCTCAATAGACCTTCCCCCATTTGGGCAAAGCGGAAAGGATTATCGATATACATATTCATTCCGGAACATTGCTAAATCCGTTGTTCTGTTCTTGGAGGGGAAAAACATCAGGAAATTCAGTATTATCGGCCATTCCATGGGCGGGCAGATTTCCCTGCAGCTCATAAAATCACATCCTGATCTTGTCGACCATGCCATCCTCCTTGCCGGATCAGGCTATCAGCCCGGCTATTCGGAAAAAATGAAGATGGTCAGTTACCTGCCTTTCTTTTCATTCGGGATAAAACGGTATTTACAAAAGTCAGGGATCGAAAAGAACTTGAAAAATGTCGTTCATGACCCGACCATGATTGACGATGAAATGCGACAGGGCTATCTAGGGCCATTCATAAAGAAGCATGATATTTTCCGTGCATTGGGGAGGATGCTCCGAGATAAGGAAATCGATTTGTTGAAGGAAGACCTTAGTGATATCCATACGCCTTGCCTGCTTATATGGGGAAGGCATGATAGAGTGGTACCGTTGGATATTGGCCAAAGGCTCCATGATGACCTGCCTAATTCCGAGCTTGTTGTCATTGAGGATACCGGGCACCTTCTTCCAGAGGAGAAACCGGAAGAGGTTTATCAATTAATTAAGGAATTTCTTGGTGTAGCCTCCCCAACTTAAAAAAACAAAACTCACGAGTAAACAGCTCAAACTTACGAGTAAACAGCACAAACTCAAGAGTAAACAGCGTAAACTTACGAGTAAACAGCGCAAACTCACGAGTAAACAGCGTAAACTTACGAGTAAACAGCGCAAACTCAAGAGTAAACAGCGCAAACTCACGAGTAAACAGCTCAAACTCACGAGTAAACAGCGTAAACTTACGAGTAAACAGCGCAAACTCACGAGTAAACAGCGCAAACTCAAGAGTAAACAGCGCAAACTCAAGAGTAAACAGCTCAAACTCACGAGTAATCAGCGCAAACTCACGAGTAAACAGCTCAAACTCAAGAGTAAACAGCTCAAACTCACGAGTAAACAGCTCAAACTCACGAGTAAACAGCTCAAACTCACGAGTAAACAGCTCAAACTATGAGTAAATAGCAAAAAAACAACGTAAAAAAGGTGACCCTTATTTCTGGGTACACCCTTTTTCACCTTTAGATCGAACAGCTGGCATCATTTTTTATGATGAGCAGTTTCTGTGCAACTTCCAGGCATTTTTCCATCTTAACGGTTTCATCGAAAGCGAACTCGTAAATGGACTTTATTTTTTCCGCCAGTTCCTGCGGGCTATCTATATCCCGGATTGCTACGACCGTATCCGCAATTTCCGGTTCATATAGATCCCATCCTATCTGGAAAGGGTCCCATTCTTGCAAAACGGCAACCAACGCTAAATTCATTTGCTGTGTATCCATAATTCATCACCTGCTCAATATTTTCAAAGAACATGTTATCATAGTATCATAACAACAGGCTTTTCACGAAGACGACAAATTTTTATTCGGTGGTGGACATTTTGAACAAGTCAATTTTTGAAGAACACATTAACAGAGAAAACTCAGGATCCGTAAAATGGGATAAAAACTCGCTCAAATCATTGTATGGGCGCGAAGATGTTCTGCCAATGTGGGTTGCCGATATGGACTTCCCATCTCCTGAGGGCATTCAAAAAGCGTTAATAGAACGCTTGAATCATCCAATTTTCGGTTATACCGTCCCTTCCGAAGCGGTTTTCACCGAAATTCAACGCTGGCTAAGAGACCGGCACTCCTGGCAAATCGATAAAGAGTGGATTTCATTTAGCTCTGGCGTCGTTTCTGCAATTGGTACAACAATCCAAGCTTTCACGGACCCGGGCGATAAAATATTATTACAATCACCCGTCTACACACCATTTTTTGATATGATCAAAAATAATGACAGGGAAGTGGTCAATAGTCCCCTTATCATAGAAGAAGATCGCTTTCAGATTGATTTCGCTGATTTTGAGGACAAGCTGAAAAGCGGAGTGAAGCTTTTCCTTTTTTGCAGTCCACATAACCCTGGCGGACGCGTTTGGACAAAAGAAGAACTCCTCCGAATCGGGGAGCTCTGTGAAAAATATGATGTAGTCATCGTCAGTGATGAGATTCATGCTGATTTATTCCATACAACATCCAGACATTATCCGATAGGGTCGCTTTCAGAGAAGTTAGCCGACATAACCGTCACGTTAATGGCGCCGAGTAAAACATTCAATATTGCCGGCCTTCAGGCTTCATTCCTGATCAGCAGTAATGAAAAATTGCAGAAGAAATTGCAAAAGGCACAAACGAAATTGGCATTCCATGGCCTTAACATCCTCGCTTTAACAGCGATGGAAGCTGCGTATCGAGAGGGCTTAGACTGGCTGGAAGACATGATTGGCTACATTGAGGATAATATAAAAGTGGCTGAGGAATTCATTGCTGCTGAAATCCCTTCCTTGCATGTCATGCATCCGGATGCTTCTTACCTTTTATGGATTGACTGCCGTGATCTTGGATTGAATGACAAGGAAATTAAGGAACGGCTGATCCATCAAGGGAAGCTCGCATTGGAGCCTGGTTCAAAATATGGACCTGGCGGAGAAGGTTTCGTCCGAATGAATCTAGGTTGCTCACGCAGCATGATGATGGAAGGTCTAAACCGTTTAAAATTGGCTTTTTCATAAAAGAAAGAACCAGGTTTAAAAAATCCTGGTTCTTTTTTTCAATCTTTCTCTTCATCAACATAAGGATCATGCTCATATCGCGGCAAATCACCAAACGGGGTTTGAATATTTTCTTCAAAAAGTTCTTCCTTCAATTCTTGATATTGGGAGTTCGGGTAAACCGTTACCTCTTTACCGTATATATCCACACCAACAAAATTTTCATAATCTTCGACATATCCGATATTTTCTTCGGACTCAACATACATATCTTCGTAATCGCTTGGCGGATTTACAAAATCGGAAGGCGATTCAGATGTTCCATAACTGGCAACATCCTGCCACGAATCTTCCGCATCGTAAGCAACCGATTCGTGCCGGTCATCATAATCAAACTTTCCAAATGGGGGGCCCAGCACTTCCTCTTCGATCGGCCGATTGCCGGAAGTTTCCTGTGATGGGGTATGCTCGACACAATAAGTCGTTGTAGGCATGGCTTTCAAACGTTCAATAGGTATTTCCTTTGAACAAACCTCGCACTTTCCATACTCACCTGCCTCGATGGCAGAAAGCGCTCGATCAATATCCCTTATTTCATCCCGATCATGCTCGGAAAGGGCCAAATCCTTTTCCCGTTCATATAACTCGGTTCCTTCATCGCCGGGATGATTATCGTAACTCGATAGCTCACCTGTCGAATCCTCCAAGCTTCTTCTTAAATCGTAGTTGCCTGAATCATTTAATCGCTCTTTCAACTCTTGCTTCGTTTGCTGCAATTGCTGTTGAAATTCTTTTAGCTGCTGATTGGATAGCATGTGCAACATCCTTTCAAAATCGTTCTTCCCTCTAGTATTTCTCTCTTCCCTTCATTCCATAAAGGTACTTTTTACCTTAGGAATAATTTAATTGAGGCAACAGAAGCTAAATTAGAAATATTGATTCTAGGAGGGCTTTCATTGTATTTCTATAAAGAAGATTTAATCAATATGATCGTTCCAGATAAGCCTGATCCCAATGCAGCAAAGGTTCTTCAGGAAACGCTTGGAGGGCAATTCGGTGAAATGCGGACGATGATGCAGTATTCTTTCCAAGGTGCCAACTTCCGCGGCAACGCTAAACAATATCGTGATTTAATCCGCGGGGTTTTCCTAGAGGAACTAAGCCACGTAGAACTTGTCCAATCAACCATCAACCAGTTGCTGAATGAGGCTGGTGGGGATATGCCCGGAGATTCCGGGATCGATGGTGCCCCATTGGATGATGCCATCCAGAGTGGTGCAAATCCACATCATTTCATAATCGGTGCGAAAGCGTCCCTGCCCGTCGACGCTGGCGGCAATCCATGGAATGGATCTTGGGTTTATGATCACGGCAATCTTGTGGCGAACCTTTTGAATAATGTCATCCTTGAATCTACGGGGGTTCTGCAAAAGTCGAGGATATATGAAATGAGCTCCAATAAAGCAATGCGTGAAACACTGGCATTTTTAATGGTCCGCGACAATGCCCATCAAAATGCATTTGCCAAGGCATTGGAAACTCTTGGGGTCAGCTGGGGGAAGATCTTCCCTATACCTAATTATGATTTGAACAAATATCCTGAATGCCGAAAATATGTGGATTTGGGCTATCATAATGCTCAATTCAATTTCAGGCTGGATCAAACTCAAATCGGCGAAATTTTCCAAGGGGAGACACCGAGCCGAAATGGCGGAAACCTTGCCGTTACCGAGCCGCCAAAAGGATTCCCGGTCCCGGAAATGCCAGATATGCCAAATGAACACAGCCCTGGTTTGAGTGATTTGAACAATTAAAAAAGAAGGCGGACACATCATTCCGTGTTCGCCTCCTTGTTTTAATTATTTATATATTTCTCAAAAACATAGCCAAAATCTTTCACATGGTACTTTTTCCGACTGTCCATCAACCATTCGAAAGCTGCGGAATTAATTTCCTTGAAACTTGCAGCCATTTGGCTTCCCTCTGTCCGAACCTGGTTCAAAGTGGAAGAAGCAAGGTTTACGCTTTGCTGTGCAAATTGAAGGGCATATTCATTCTCATGGCAAATTTCCGATATTTTAACTAATGATTTGAACAAGTCCTTTAATTCTTCAATGAACTTCTTATGGACATCAATGGAGAACGTCTTTGCACCGATCGTAAATTTAATTTCCGCATCCAAATCCACGGTCCCTGCCGTTTCAAGTGTTACGCTGGAAATATTGTACTGGCTGTAGCTATATCTTGTAAGTGTACGTTTTTTGCTTATGGCACTTGTCCCGTCCAAATGTATGAACGCTTGATTCGTGAAACAGTACTCATCGGTTTTCGATTTTATCAGGAAATAAATTTTTTCCTCGTCTTCATGCATGATATAGTCATCTGCATCCACCTTGTCATAATTGGCAGGGCTAATCACACTTCCAATATCACTAAGTCCAAGGGCATCAGCCGCAATTTTCTTAAACATCCCTATTCCCCCTATCAAAATTCAGGCATTATAAGTATTTCTCCAGTATTATCTCATCTCGGATAGGAATTCCCTCAAAACTGTAAAATGGTATTTCAGGTTTGATTTTCCGTGATTCTTCAACCGCATTTTTAACGATTTCCGCAATGACATAACCACGCTTTTGAAAAAACTTCAATGCCTGTAAATTATCGTTCGTTGTAATCGCTTTAATAGTATGGCAATTTTTCTCCTTGGCGGTATTTTCCATTACATAAAGCAACGATGAGCCCACTCCTTGATTCTCATGCTCACTATTCAAAGAAATGATTTGGCATACATGGTCGGACAACTTATACGTTCCCAACCCCATGATTTTTTCATTCTCGTCCATCACTCCAAAACCCTCAAGTTCCGCATAATGAAACAAACCTCTTGAAAAAACGACTTGAGTCGTCTCCCAGTGCTGAATGAAAAAACTCTTAACTGTATCCGTCGCAATCATTCTTTTAGCTACGATTTGCATAACTATTTACGCCCCCAAAGTTTCTATCTCTATGCTTATAGTATAAATTGCTTATGTTGATAAGGGAACAGTTTATTCTTCATTCAGGTCCTTTACGGCCTTCTAACAAAACATAATACCATTCATATTCTAATTAGCAAAAAAAAAGGCTGGAACTTTAGTGAATCCACTCGCATCTTCCGGAATCAAGAAATAGTATCATCCTTTATACGCTGGTTCCTTTTAGTGACTTCATCTTCGAATTGCTTAGTTTTCAGTTCTTCTTTTTTTGAATATCTTATAATTGCCCTCATCGTTAAAACGGCTGCTACTAAAAAGATGAAGCATGTTATACCTGCAGAGATATATTCAGTCTTGTCTTCTGGAAAGTAAAGAAACAAACCTAGTAAAGTATGATTGAGAAAGTCCATTCGATACATCCTTCCTGATAGGAATTAAAATGCTTTAGCCCATTATATCAATTGCCAGAACAATCCACTAGTGGAGCAAATCCGCTAAAACCTAAAAAAACGAGAGGCACTAAGCCCCCCGCTTCTCTTTTATTTATAAAATGGTGATTCCTTTAATGACTACATCCACTGCTGGCTTGTCTCCCGCAACTGTCTCTACATTAGCAATCGTATCAACAACGTCCAGGCCTTCGACCACCTGTCCAAAAACAGAGTGTTTATGGTCCAGCCATGGTGTGCCGCCTTGTTCCATATAAGCGTTGATGATTTCTTCCGGATAACCGGCTTGCTTCATCTGCTCACCCATCCTGCTGTCTACATGCTGGGCCTGTACGACGAAGAATTGGCTGCCATTTGTTCCCGGGCCAGCATTTGCCATGGAAAGAGCTCCACGCAAATTGAATAATTGCATGGAGAACTCGTCCTCAAATGGAGCTCCCCAAATACTTTCTCCCCCCATTCCAGTACCTGTCGGATCTCCGCCTTGAAGCATGAAATCCTTGATGACACGGTGGAAAATGATTCCTTCGTAGTAACCGTTTTCAGCATGAGTCATGAAATTTTCCACTGTCTTTGGAGCCAGCTCAGGGAATAATTTAATTTTAATATCGCCCATCGTCGTTTGCATGATGACCGCTTTTTCATTTTCCAAAACTTCACTTGTTAATTGTGGAAAATTTGTCATTGTATATACCCTCTTTCTTTTTTAAAATAAATGGCCTGTAACGCCATTTTCCATCTTCATTTGTACACTTTACACGATTTTCATAAAAAAAGCATCTTTGCGAAATTGAACGAATTCGCTGTGAAAAATCGTTGTTCTTATGTATCATGAAGGAAGTTAAAAGAAAGGTGGTAGGGAAATGTCAGAACAGGATTTTAAAATCGGCGATAAGGTTACCGCCATATATAAAACCGGAAAATACATCGGGGAAATCACCGATATCAGACCTGCTGCATATCTTGTTAAAGTGTTGGCTGTCATGAAGCATCCCATGCAGGGGGATCTTCATAACCCGAAGCAAACAGAAGTGTCCATGTTCCATCAGCGGCGTGCTCTTGCATTCCGAGAGCAAACCAATGTACCTAAGAATATGGTAAGGGACTTTGAAGAGGAAATTCCTGAGTATAAGGAGTCCTTAAGAGAAGCTGTTGAGAAAATGAAACGCACCTTAAGCGAAGCAAACACAGAGTGGAATGATAAAAGCTTACAGCTGCTTGAAGATCTGGCGGCGGATTATTTCAAATAAAGCATAAAAGCCAAATCAGTAGTATATGATTTGGCTTTTATAACGCTAAATGATTCAATACCTTTGATAAATCAATGCGATCGCCAATTGTCGTCGGTTCATGATTTTGCATATAACTTTTATCTTTCTCTACTAACTTAAATATATTATATGTCGTAATTGCATCATCCAACGCCCTGTGATGCTTGCCTGTCCCTTCTTTGCCATAGGCCTGTACAGCCTTCCAAAGTCCGGTTTGATTTTGATCTCCGAAAAAGCGTTTATACTCCAGGCAAAGATCTATTTGTTTTCCTGAAAAAGGGAAATCCAATCCTGATTTCTGACAGTTCTGGCGAAGTACCTTCATGTCCATATTTCCCCAAGTCACAATCGTCGTCGGGTGCTGCTCATCTATTTTCTTCAATAAAGAAATCAACTCTTCAAATGAAATCCCCCGGTCCACCTGATCTTGGGTAATATTCAAGAACTTCTTGCATCTCCCCGTTAGGACTGGAAATTTCAATGGGTTAACAAAAGAAGAGAATTGTTCCTGAATTGTCTCATTAATGACGCTGACTAAACCGACCTCAATGATTTCTGGATAAAAACCTACTGGATTCGCTTTTCCTTCCGGCATCGTAAATTCAAAATCAATGAATACATATTGCTGTTGTTCCTCCATTTTAATGACCCCCTTCTTATTCTTGACGTCAACATACAAACAAAAATTGGTTTTTATTTTCTCATGAGAATATTATAACAGAAGATTTAGAAAGTTTTTCATTGGATCATATTACACCATTCAGATACGACTTCTGCCATCATTCTTGATTTACTCAAAACTATATATTATTTTCCTTAATTGGTTTTAGTGTTTGGACGAACCGAAAGTACCATTCTTTAATCCCTGCATTATCGCCAAGAATATACTAAAAATATATTAGTTAGGCAGTTGAACTATGCGCACGTATCTTGGTTATATCACGATTTTCTTCACAGTTCCTGTATTGTCCTTTTCATTTTCCTTTCCTATCACAAGTGATCCTTAGCCCAAACTCCCTATCATGTACTTCACTTAGGAATCCCATTGATTCGATAGAGCTGGCTCAGGACTAATTACATGACGGCTGCAAATGGAAAGTGATCAGTGAAATTTCCAATGGTGAAAAACGGACTTACCTTAAACTTGATGACATCCCCTTTTTCTGGAAAACCATTTCCCTTTCAGCATAACGGAGGATCACAAATTTTTATGATCATGCAGGTGTTGGCCTGTCCGGCATGGAAGGCGCATCTTATCAATTCACAAAATAAAACGATCGAACAAGGCGGCAGTACCATTACCCAGCAATTCACCAGGAGTGTTTGCCTTTCCCATGAAAGGACGTATAACCGAAAACTTAATGAACTCTTTTACGCCTATCAATTAGAGCGAAAAAATTCAAAACCGGAAATCATGGAGCTATATTTGAATACGATATATTTCCAGTAATGGATCATATGGAACCGAAGCTGCCTCCCAGTATTATTTCAGTAAACCGACTGGGAAGTTATCAAAGGCAGAACTCACCTTACTGGCAGTAATCCTTAATAATCCGAAAAACTATAAACTCTTAATGTGCCGAAGATCGGAAGTACGATTAAATTAGACTTGTCCACCTCGGTCGACTTATTATCCCGATTACGTGACATATGCTCATCAGGAATTGAAAAACCTAGTGACATCGTCTGAAGGTCTCATAACATCCCTGCAAGGTTCCGATGTGGCTATACGCCATCAGGTGAGGCGGAGCTGGATAAAAGGATTGAAAAGCTTTTGATTCCGGTGTAACCATCCATACCGCACTCGATACCAAGCTGTAAACTAAAGCCCAAGACTGCTGTACAATCAAAAATCGGTGCAATGATATCGAGGAAGCTTTAGTGGTTATACAGCATCATACGCACGAGCTTGTCTCTTTGATTGGGGAAAAGGATTATAAAAAAAATTCTTTCAATCAGGCATACCAAAACTATCGGCAGCCAGGGTCAGCCATTAACCCCACTCCTTGATTCTGCCCCCCTATATAGAAGAAACGGATGCTGACATCAATCAGCCAGTTAGCGGAGCAAGCTATTGAGCAAAAACTATTGTCCAAAGAATTATAGCGGTGACAGCTATGCGTTGGACACACTAAGTACTGCCTTTGCTCAGTCCTATATCACTCCCGCCATAAGGATGTATTGAACAATGAATAAGCACCGCCAATTACATATATGACAGATTCCCTTCTTACACTGTTCAGGGCTTTACCTTCCGAAGCCTTGGAAAGGAATAATAAAGACTGCTCCATATAGTATCGGAGATCAACTTCAATCCGGCAAAAACCATAAAAAATTCAGGAGCAATACGATCAGCAGATTTCTAAATAACATGAGCATTTGCATTTTCCCATAAATGGCAAAGGAGAGGCTGAATAGTAGGATTGAAATGATTGGAAAGTAGCTAAGTAAATAAGCGTTTTTCATGAATTCTCCATCCATGCATCCTTTTCCCTACATTATGCAAACAATTCCACTTTTTAACAATGAATTTTCTACTAATTCACCCTTTAAAACTTTTAAATTAAAATTTTTCGGGACGATTTCCCCTCCTTTTCTACCTATATATAAAACTCCATTTTAGTCGACCTTCACTGTTCTTAAAGCCATGCAAACCCACATAAATTGCGTTATACTTTTAAGCGAGGCCAGTATTCGAATCAAAAATGCATATTCAACGAAGGTTCTCTAACGTCTAAGATTGCGTAAAAAAAGCATAATAAGACGAATGACTTCGTTTTAAAAAGGGGGGAGTTTATGTCTTTACTGCATTGGGCGGTATTATCACCGTTTCTATTTGCACTTATTGTACCAATATTATACAAACTATTCCGACAAATACATACAGGATGGTTTGTATTGATTTTACCGATTCTCCTTTTCACCTATTTTTCAAGGTTCATTTCCTTGACCAAACAAGGGGATATCATTACGGAAAGGGCTGCATGGATTCCTTCACTCGGAATTCATATTGATTTCTATGTAGATGGACTAGGACTTTTGTTCGCCTTGCTCATTACAGGGATAGGTTCACTTGTCGTTCTGTATTCGGTTTTCTATTTATCGAAAGAGAAGGAAAAGCTGAACCAATTTTACGTCTTCCTTTTGCTTTTCATGGGAGCGATGCTGGGCGTAGTCCTTTCCGATAACCTAGTTGTCCTTTATTCATTTTGGGAATTCACGAGTTTATCATCTTTTCTATTGATAGGATATTGGAACGAAAGGGAGCGTTCACGTTATGGAGCGCAGAAATCCCTGCTGATCACCGTGCTTGGAGGCTTAAGCCTGCTTGGAGGAATCATTCTCCTTTCCATTATGGGGAACACATTCAGTATACGTGAATTGATAGCACAAACCGGGGAACTTATGGACCACTCGCTCTTCATTCCTGCACTTTTGCTTGTGCTGCTTGGCGCATTCACCAAATCCGCACAGTTCCCGTTCCATATCTGGCTTCCTGACGCGATGGAAGCTCCGACACCTGTCAGCGCTTACCTTCATTCCGCGACAATGGTCAAGGCCGGAATTTATCTGGTTGCCCGCTTAAGTCCTATTTTTGCAGAATCCGGATTATGGTTCTGGCTCGTTTCGATTGCCGGATTGATTACCTTGTTCTGGGGCTCATTCTCTGCAATAAAGCAGACTGATTTAAAGGGGATTCTCGCTTTTTCCACCATCAGTCAGCTCGGATTGATCATGTCGCTTTTGGGACTTGGTGCGGCGGCTCTCCACTATGATTCGTTAGGGGAAAATATATATTTGGCAGCCACGGTTGCAGCAGTATTCCACCTAATTAATCATGCGACCTTTAAAGGCAGCCTTTTCATGGTTGCAGGCATCATTGATCATGAAACCGGTACGCGTGATATCAGGAAGCTTGGCGGATTGATGCAGTTGATGCCGATTACTTTCACCGTCGCCGCCATAGGTGCTTTTTCAATGGCTGGCCTTCCGCCCTTCAATGGTTTTTTAAGTAAGGAAATGTTCTTGGCCAGCATGGTGCATGTATTGGAATTGAATATCTTCAATATGGAGACATGGGGCATACTGTTCCCTGTTATAGCATGGGTTGCCAGTGTATTCACTTTTATTTACAGCATGATCGTCGTGCTCAAGCCCTTTACAGGCAAACTTCAGTTACAACTATTGGACAAGAAGCCCCACGAGGCACCGATCGGGATGTTGATTTCCCCGGTCATCCTTGCTTCGTTGGTCATCATTTTTGGTATTTTTCCAAACTTGCTATCTTCATCGATCATTGAACCTGCTGTAGCTAGCATACAGCCAAGCTTGGCGGGTCCGGATTTCCAAGTCCATATCGAATTCTGGCATGGATTTAAACCTGAATTTTGGATGACGGTCGGCATCATTGCATTTGGAATCATTTTATACAAAACGTTTCCGAGGTGGCAAAAGATCCACCAGTGGATGCCTGAACGTTTATCCCTGAATGCTCTTTATGATAACGGGATAAGGGGGCTGGAACGATCAGCATCCTCCGTCATGAAATTTTTAATGACAGGTTCGATTCGGACGTATTTGCTTTCCATATTCCTTTTCTTCATTCTTTCATTGGGCTTTACACTCTATTGGAAGGATGCCTTTAAATTGGATACAGGAAATTTTGCCCCGATCGGCTTATATGAATTGGTATTAGCGGCAATCATCGTGATTAGCTCGATCGCCATCTTGTTTGCAAGATCCCGTTTAACTTCCATTATCATTCTAGGAGCGGTCGGTTATACGATTTCCTTATTTTTCGTTTTGCTGCGGGCACCGGATTTAGCCTTGACTCAACTGGTCATCGAAACGATTTCGGTATCCCTGTTTTTGCTCTGTTTCTTCCACCTTCCGTTAATGGCAAGCAGAAAGGAAGAACGGATGACATTCAGGTTGAATAACGCCCTGATATCCATTGGTGTAGGAGTCATCGTGACACTGATTGCCTTATCGGCACATAGCAATAAACTATTTGATTCCATATCAAGTTACTATCTTGAAAATGCTTATAAGGAAGCAGGCGGGAAAAACGTCGTAAATGTCATTCTTGTTGACTTCCGCGGACTTGATACGATGTTTGAAATCAGTGTCCTTTCCATCGCTGCGCTCGGAATATTCGCGATGATCAAATTGCGTTTGACAGGGGGGAGAAATAAATCATGAAGCAAAATGACCTGATTCTCCAAACGGTTACGAAAGTCGCCGCCTTTGTT
Source organism: Peribacillus sp. CSMR9 (assembly GCF_033141925.1). Lineage (NCBI taxonomy): Bacteria > Bacillati > Bacillota > Bacilli > Caryophanales > Bacillaceae > Peribacillus > Peribacillus sp. CSMR9. The sequence goes on along the minus strand of NZ_JAOPHO010000007.1, from coordinate 30,668 downwards.
ATCTTGCTTTTTGCGGTAGCCATCTTTTTAGGAGGGCATTATTCGCCAGGAGGCGGGTTTGTCGGCGGTTTAATGACTTCAGCTGCCATAGTCTTGCTGTTGCTCGCTTTCGACATTAAAACCGTCGCAGGGATCTTGCCGATTGACTATAAGCTAATGATTGGTTCAGGCTTGCTCATATCAAGCCTGACTGTTGCCGGCGGGTTATTTTTCGGGGTGCCGCTCATGACACATGTATATCATTATATCGATTTGCCTCTTCTTGGGCACATCTCGCTTCATACCGCGGTACTGTTTGATCTGGGTGTTTATCTTGTGGTTGTTGGTGTAACGATGACCATTATTCAAACGATAGGGGAGAGTGAATAATGGAACTTTTAATGGCCATTGTCATTGGAATACTATTTATGTGTGCGACCTATTTAATTCTTTCAAAAAGCATTTTAAGAATCATAATCGGTACTGGGCTGCTCAGTCACGGCGCCCACCTTTTGATTTTGACGATGGGCGGCCTGAAAGGCGATTCCGTTCCATTGCTAAGTGATAAAGTTGCATCCTATGTCGATCCGCTTCCGCAAGCGCTTATCTTGACTGCGATCGTCATTAGTTTCGGAGTCACATCATTTCTGCTGGTTCTTGCTTACCGGACCTACCAGGAACTCGGTACGGATGACATGGAAGAAATGAGAGGTACGAAAACGAATGAATAATCTTACCTTCATGCCTGTTTTATGGCCGCTTTTCACAGCCATCTTTCTTATTTTCTTTTCAAAAAAAATCAAGCTGCAAAGAGGGATATCCCTTTTTTCCTCTCTTATAGGAATTGCGATTTCCCTTTATCTAGTGTTCTCGGTTCATACTCATGGGATCTTGACTCTCGGTGTCGGCAGCTGGGATGCGCCATTCGGGATCGTGATCGTCGCAGACATGCTTTCTTCGCTACTGGTCCTGACCACGAATATCATTGGATTTGCCATACTGCTTTACTCGTTTTACTCCATAGGTGAAGAACGTGAAAGACACTATTATTATCCTGTATTTCAATTCTTGCTGATTGGTGTTAACGGTGCTTTCCTTACGGGGGACCTTTTCAATCTATTCGTCTTTTTCGAAGTCATGCTGATGGCTTCTTACGTGCTGCTTGTACTGGGGGGGACGAAAATCCAACTGAGGGAATCATTGAAGTATATCATCGTCAATGTGCTTTCCTCGTCCTTTTTCGTCATCATGGTGGCGTACCTTTATTCAGTTCTAGGTACATTGAACATGGCGGACATCAGCCAAAGGATAGCGGAGGTAAACCAACCTGGAATCATCTCGGTAATAGCAATTGGCTTCTTGATCGTATTCGGTTTGAAGGGAGCCATTTTCCCGCTATTCCAATGGCTCCCTGGGTCCTATTATGCTCCACCAATCCCGGTGATGGCACTATTCGGGGCATTGCTGACAAAGGTCGGGATATATTCCATTTTCAGGACCTATACACTCATGTTTTACCATGACCAGGATTTCACTCATACTTTCCTTGCGATACTTGCGATCTTGACCATCATCATCGGTGTCATTGGTGCGATAGCCTATTGGGATGTTAAAAAAATCATCATTTACAATATCATCATCGCCGTCGGGGTTATCATTTTCGGCATCTCCGTCATGAATGAACAGGCCTTATCGGGCTCCATCCTATATATCATTCATGACATGCTGATCAAGGCTGCGCTCTTCCTGCTGGTTGGCATCATGATCAAAATCAGCGGATCGGATGATTTACGGGATATGGGCGGCTTGATCAAGCGATACCCGGCCCTTGCATGGACTTTCTTCATAGCTGCCATATCATTGGCGGGAATACCACCGTTCAGCGGTTTTGCCGGTAAGCTTTTGATTCTTCAGGGAGCTGCAGAAAAAGGGGCCTACTTTGGAATGGCCGTTGTCTTACTTTCCAGCCTGATGGTTCTATATTCCGTTATGAAAATATTCATGAATGGCTTCTGGGGAACCCCAAAAGCTGATTATGCCTTAACTAATAATACGGTGAATAAAATGCTGGTTCCTGCCGTCCTCCTTGTTATCATTTCCGTTTTATTCGGAGTAGGAACAGAATCGATTTACCCATTCATTACACAAGCTGCAGAAACATTAATCAATCCCGATATTTATATTAAAGCGGTTTTAAAGGAGTAGTGCCTGATGTCATTCCAAATTTTACTGAATGTGTTCCTTGCGTTTATCTGGATGTTTTTGAAAAATGAGTTTAACGGGAGCACTTTTATCATCGGATATGTATTGGGGCTCGGCATCATGTTCGTCTTCCGTCATTTTTTCAATGACCGTTTTTACCTGAACAGGGTGAATGCCGTCGTTCAATTGCTGCTTATATTCGCAAGGGAACTCTTACTTTCCAACGTTAGCGTCCTTATGGTCGTGCTTAAACCGAGCCTTGATATGAGACCTGGAATATTCGCATTCGAAACCGCGCTAACTAAGGATTGGGAAATTACGATACTATCGAATTTAATTACACTGACACCAGGAACACTTGTCGTTGAAGTATCGGAGGATAATCGGATTCTTTATATCCATGCGATGGATATTGCCGACAAAGAAGAAGCCGTGGACAGCATTAAAAATACATTTGAAAAGGCGATCATGGAGGTGAGCAAATAATGTTCGATCTTATACTTAAAATCGCGTTGCTCGGTGTTTCGCTTTCCATGATAGGATTCTTATACCGTTTAATCAAAGGGCCATCTGTACCGGATCGGGTCGTCGCGCTCGATGCGATGGGAATAAATCTTATCGCAATCGTCGCACTTGTATCCATTGTCATGGATACAAGCGCTTATCTGGAAGCCATTCTTCTGCTCGGAATCCTATCTTTCATCGGAACGGTCGCTTTCGCCAAATTCCTTGAGAAAGGGGAGATTATCGAAAATGACCGCAATCGTTGAAATACTATCAGCCTTATTCCTTTTAATGGGGGTCTTTCTCTTTTTAGTCTCGGCTTTCGGAGTCATCCGTCTGCCCGACGTCTATACAAGAAATCACGCTGCCTCAAAAAGCTCGACACTTGGAATCATGTTCATCCTGATTGGCACCTTGTTATATTTTTATTATAAACATAGCCTTTTCGATTTCCGGGTCGTGCTCGCGATCATCTTTATCTTCATGACCAGCCCTGTTGCCGGGCATTTAATCAATCGCTCGGCTTACCATTCAGGCGTTAAAATGTGGGATCGAAGTGTCCGGGATGATTTAAGGAAAACCCGGTGATTCCTGCCATTGCAAAAGAGCTGCCCTGATTACAGGAGCAGCTCTTTTCATGTATCAATCCTTTAAAAATACTTGGTCCCCTAAACTGATTTCACCCGTTCGAATGACCGAGGCATATACGCCAAAATGATTGTTCCTTTCCTTGACGACAGTTTTCAAGAGTGATGAATCTCTTTGGGAATCGCTTGGATTGACTGTTATGATCATACAACGCTCACAATGCCTTTTTATCTCCAATTCTACATCATTTCCAATCAGAATCCTTTTTCCGAACCATTGCTCTTCTAAAAAGGGTGTTTTGTCCACTAAAGATAACACCAAATTTTGCCTGAATCTCCTGCCATCCACTTCTTTTCCCCAAAGCTTTTTCAATTCGCCAATCGAGGCATCACTGACAAGCAGGATGTTTTCTTCCTCAATCGCACCGAACGGGATATGTGCAGGCGGATAAACAACGGATGTTGCCTCCTGTTTCAACAACCGTTCCATTTCCTCCTTAAAGGCCTCTTCACCCCAAGCCAGCACGTTTCCTGAAGGGGTCTTCACTTTTATTTCCGGATATTGTTCCAGGGTTTCCTCACCAGAGAAAACAGCTTGATAACGGACCATTTCGGGAACTTGGGTTATCGTTAGGAACTTCCCGTGCTTGTCTTTAAAGGCATGACTGCGATCTCCATATAGCCCATAGTCCATCACCTTCGTTTTCAGTACATGCTCACCGGTGAATGATTTTACAGGATGGCGGGTGATTTCTTGTATATGACCAACCAGCATAAAAAAACTCCTTTCAAACAATAGTCTACTGCCATATTATACTTAAACCGGACACTGTAAAATCATTACGTTACATTTCAAAGCGATAGTTCCCTGATTCACTTTGGTAAGTCGATAACGGCCAATGTACAGCGTGAAATGCAGATAAGACGATCCTCTTCATCACGGATTTTCACGTCCCATACCATCGTCGTCTTCCCGCGATGGATTATGTTCCCTTCTGCTGTAACCAAACCAGAACGGACGCTCCTTACATGGTTGGCATTGATTTCAAGACCGACGACAGCTTGTTTTGTCCTATCTACAAGCTGGATTCCGCCAAAACTCGCAACGGATTCCGCAAGGGCAACGGACGCCCCCCCATGCAATAATCCATATGGCTGCCTAGTTCGTTCATCCACCGGCATCGTCGCAATGACTTTCCCATCACCGATTTCCTTCATTTCTATCCCAAGCGTGCCTATCAAAGAACTTTCAATATTTCTCTCCATCCCAATACCCCCAACTCTTATGTTTTTTTCTACAACGAATTGATTCTTAAATTCCAAAAAAATGAATAACCATTCATTATAGTATACATAAAAAGGATGACTCAAGTCTATTCAAGTCATCCCTCATTATGAGAATTCGATTATTTGGAGAGTATTTCTTTTAATTCAAACCAGCTTGTCAGTCTTGGAATATCCAAATCCCTGTTATAGGAGTTATCCATTGCATACACTTTCGTTGGGATATCCAATAAAGTTTCCAGCACTGCCGGTTTATCATCAAAATAATAATCCAATTCCAATCTGCGAATCGTATCAATTTTTTCATGATCCTTCATGCCGCAGTAAAATTGGTCATCCTTAACGGGAAAGCCGTTTTCAATCAACCATTTTTTCGTCCGTTCACCATGCTCCGCTTTTCTGGCTGTGATGTAATAGACTTCATGGCCATCGCGTTCAAGCTCCTGCAGCGTTTCCACTGCTCCCTCGAAGGCTGGACAGGATGAATAATACACTTCCTCGGCAAGGCTGTTCCACATCTTGCCCCCAGCCTCTTTATCAAGCCCGAAAGCTTCATGGATCTCTAACGTCTTTAAAGCTCTGAATTTCGTTAACTCTATGTTCTTATTAAGCTTTTTATTATAAAGATGGAAAGCGAACTCCCTCAAATTAATAAGGGTATCGTCAATATCAAAACCGAATTTCATATCCTTCACTCCTATTCAAACATTAGCGGCAAACTGTGCTGCGAAGGAAATTTCCTTGTCCACCTGCATGGCCTGTAATCTTTCAATTTCGGCTTTTCTTTCCGGTTCAGCGATTTTAAGTCCAAGGAAGCCAGTATCCTCCCACATGATGCACCCTTTAATAAGATCGGCTAATATATCGGCATCTTTCATGGCACAATTGAGTCCAAACGCACCTGTAGGCGTCATCGTATGGGCTGCATCACCCAATAAAGCAACGCCATCCTTTGTCCACGTTTCACAATAGCTGCTGTAAACATCCAATAAAATGAAGTCATTCCAAGAGCGGATATTTTCACACACAACCTTTTTTAGTTCAGGAAAGGCGATAAGCAAATCTTCAATGAATTGCTCAAAGGGCTGTTTTCGCAAATGGGGAAATGAACCATGTTCTATATTCCATCCAATTTGGATGAAACCTCCAGCCTGGGTGAAGAGGGCAACCTGGGAGTCATTGACCAATGCCATCTTGATCGAGGGCTTCCACCCCTCTGGAGCGGGAATTTTTGCCCACAGTAAATCATAGCCATGATTTTTAATAACTACTGGTATCCCCGCTTTTTTTCGAACCATGGAAAATCTGCCGTCCGCTCCGATTATCAATGAACTATGCACTTCCAGGTCATTTCCATCCTTTCGGGCCTTAACACCCGAAAACCGGCCCATTTCATTCTGAATCAAGTCCGTAACCCTCGTATTCATCATCAATTGAAAAGAGTCCAGCTTTTCAGCTTCATTCAATATAGCAGTAAGCAGATGATTCTGAGGGACATGTATCCCAACATGATCTACCGGCAATTCTGGGAAAATCCTTTTAAACATTTGGCCGTCATGCCAATATTCAATTTGTTCCATCCTAAGCAAGCCAAGCCTTTCCACACTCTCGAATAAACCGTGCTTTTTCAGAATGCCTTCTCCTTCTTCGTTCAGGAATTCGCCCCTGAACTCCCGTGCAACTTCAGAATGCCTCTCGAGCAGGACGACTGAAATGTCCTGTTTGGCCAATAGATAGGCTAGCAGCGCTCCTCCAGGCCCCGATCCGACTATGCATACATCTGACTTAACCATCATGCCTATCACCTGTTGTCTATTTTAATTTAGGATAAGCCGTGATGCGTATGTCCTCTCCAAACGTGTCCACGCCAGAGAAGGAAACATCCATCGCTTCATCCATCGTATCTACATTCATTCCACTATACGGTGTTAGTGAGTTTCGTCCGCCCAATAGTTTAGGAGCTATATAAATCAAGTATTTATCGATGAGCCCTGCCCTTAGGAAAGAGGCATTCACTTCGCTTCCACCTTCCAGCAAGATATCCGTAATCCCCTTTTTATACAGCTCTTCCATCAAGGTCCTTAAATTCAGGCCCGAATCGTTTTTGGGGACGAAAATGAATTCGATCCCTTTTTCACGTAGAGCTGCCATTTTATCGGCAGGTGCATGATCCTGCGTTACGATCATGGTCCTCGCATCTGATACCTGGACAACATTGGCTTCCATTGGAACACGTAATTCACTGTCTAAAATGATTCGGATCGGATTTTTCCCTCCGCCCTCCGGAAGTCTGGTCGTAAGTGATGGATCATCGGCCAAAACAGTCCCGATTCCAACGAGAATGGCATCGACCTCATCCCGGAGCAAATGAACGGAATGACGGGATTCTTCTCCTGTTATCCATTTTGAATGGCCTGTGTGTGTTGCAAGTTTTCCATCGAGTGTCATCGCATACTTCGAAATGACAAATGGACGGCTCGTCAGCATATTGTGAATAAAACGCTCATTCAGTCTTTGAGCTTCCTTTTCCAGGACGCCAACTTCCACTTCAATGCCTGCATCCTTTATGATCGATATACCTCTGCCCGCAACTTCCGGATTCGGATCTTGCGTAGCCACTACAACCCGCCGTACACCTGATTCTTTCACTAAATTTGCACAAGGAGGGGTTTTTCCATAATGGGAACACGGCTCAAGAGTCACGTATAGCGTTGCCCCTTCTGCATACTCACCCGCCATTTTGAAAGCATGTACCTCTGCATGCGGTTCACCCGCTTTACGGTGGATTCCTGTCCCGGCTATCACACCGTCTTTAACTATGACTGCACCGACAACTGGATTTGGATTCGTCTTTCCTTTAGCACTTGCCGCCAAATCCAATGCCAGCTTCATGTAATATTGATCATCATTCATGCGTTTAGCTCTCCTTATACAATCAAAGTTGGCTTCTTGTGTGGTATGTGTCCAGACTTCTTAACCTTTGTATCCAGATAGAAACTATTATCTTCCGTCAAACCGCCCCAAAGCGGGATATGGTCCTTTGCCGCTAGTCCATGCTTCATAAGTGCGTCCAACTTTTTAGGGTTATTCGTAATTAAAGTGACCGGATCCTCACGCAGTTCCTTCAGCACTCGAATGGCTCCCTCGTAAGACCGCGTATCGTCTTCGAATCCTAAAGCCTGATTCGCCTCGACCGTGTCATAACCTTCCTGCTGAAGTAAATATGCAAGAGATTTGGAAAAAAGGCCGATCCCTCTTCCTTCATGGTCCGCAAGGTAAAAAATGGCCCCGCACCCATGCTCGGCTATCATCTTCATCGATTGGTGGAGCTGGTAGCCGCAATCACAGCGTTTACTGCCAAAGATATCACCTGTGTGACAGATGCTATGCATCCGGACCAGTGCATCATCCGACTTTTTAAAATCCCCATACACCAACACGGACGATTGCTGGCCAAAAGCAAGATTGGCTTCCGAAAGCGAATCAAGCACCGCTTCCTTGTCATTATCCTCGCCATCGAGCTGGAGCCATGTATACCATTGAAAAACCGTTGAGAATTCTCCTTGTTCAATAGGTAGGTTCACAGGCCCCACTAGGCATATATCAGCCTTTCCCGGGGTTTTAAGAATATTCATTTTATCTATTAAAAGGTCTTTTGTTTGCTGGGTTATTTTCATGTTAACATCACCTATTTTATAATTTTATAGTGTGCCACTGCTTACTTTAGGTAAGTAAGTATATTACTATACACTATACCTGTCAATTAAGCAGTTTACAAATAATAGTGTGTCTTTCTTCATAAATTCAAGAAGATTTTTTTTCGGAAAAGGGTTATCCATAATCCGTAATCATAACGGCTGGCCTTTATACATATTTTAACGTATAAAGAAAACGTGTCTATAGACAGACTTTAGGAAAGGAAGGAAACCTTTTGGAGGATTTCCCTTATTTTTTATATGACCCTGGCCTATTTCCGCTTCCCGTAGGGTCAGTGAACATGAATCGGGAACTTGAAGGAACATTGCGTCCATACTTGGCAACCAATCCAGATCTGTTAGTTAAATCGGCAAAGTCATCGCAAGCTTTATTGCTTGATGTAAAAAAAGTCATGGATACATTAGCCACATCCAAGCCTTTCTCAAACAGGTTGATGACTGCCGCCCAAGCATCGAATAAGAGTTTAGTGGTTGATATGATCCGAAAGATAGGGATTAAAAACGAACCTGATATCAAGTATAACCCTGATGGGATCCGTTTTGATTTCTATCCCAAAACAGGGGATGAAAATTGTCATATCATCATCAGCTTGAAATGGAGGGATATATAACGTCCAACACCTTTTTTGTAAAAAAAACGAAGCCTATTTTCGGCTTCGGATCCTTTTTGGTTCATTTTGTTTTCGATTCAAAGGTTTCAACAAATAGTGCAAGCGTTCGTGCCATCACACCTGTCGCCCCCGCCGTGCACAATTCGGAGCCGCTCGAGGTTGTGGATGTTCCGGCAATATCCAGATGGACCCACGGAGTGTCTTCGGCAAATTCGCCTATGAAGGCTCCACCCATGATGGCATGTCCTGCCCCGCCAGGTGAATTATTTAAATCCGCTATTTTACTATTGCGTACCCGCTCTTTGTCCTTTTCTGTAATAGGCAATCTCCACATAGGCTCCCCGGCCTCCTCTGAGGCTTTAACCACTTGTTCATAGAATTCTGCGTCATTGGTCATTGAACCCGTCATATCCATGCCCAAGGCCGTTATAACACCCCCCGTTAAAGTAGCAACGTCAATAAGGTAGTCGGCACCATGATGTTTAGCGTAAGTTATGGCATCCGCCAAAACGAGCCGGCCTTCCGCATCCGTATTCAATATCTCTATCGTCTTGCCGCTCATGGCAGTGATCACATCATCCGGCTTGAGTGCTTCACCGCTGATCATGTTATCAGTGGATGGAATGACAGCCACGACATTTTGATCCGGCCCTAATTCGCCGATAATTTCCATTGCACCTAAAACAGCTGCGGCACCGCCCATATCCGTCTTCATTCCAACGATTCCGGCCTTCGTTTTCAATGAGTATCCACCGGTATCGAATGTGATGCCTTTACCAACCAACCCGATAACATCTTTCCATTCATCTTTACCTTGGTACTTCAGGACGATCATTTTCGGAGGTTCAACGGAACCTTGATTGACAGCAAGAAGGGCTCCCATTCCCAATTTGAGCATATCCTCCTTCCCCAGGATTTCCACTTCAAAGCCATAACGTTCGCCCAAAGCAGATGAATAATCCGCCATATCCGTGGAAGTCAACAAATTGCCTGGTGTGTTAACCAATGTTCTTGCAGAGTTCGTCGCCCTTCCGAAGACTTTCCCTACATGAAGTGCGGCCCCGACCTCTTCTTTATCCGATTCACTGTAAACCGTAATCGATTCAAGGCTTTTTTCGACCTGGTTCGATTTTTGCTTGTATCCGTCAAATTTATAGGAAGCAAGTTCAAAAGCCTCGGAACAAGCATGCGCTGCGTCCAATGCATCCAAATTTTCGGTCGTGAATGTATCCAAAGCAATAGATAGCGTCGTTAGCCTGGATTCTTTGATCGTTTTACGCGCTTTTCCAAATGCTTCGCGCAGCGTTTCAAAGGATAGCTCCTTTTCCTTGCCCAAACCTACAAAAATCAATCTCTTTATGCCTAATTTACCTAATGTATGTATTTTAACTACTGATTTTTTCTTGGAAGGGATTTCTCCCGCTTTCACTAACTCGGTTAGCTGACCATCTAATCGTTCATCTGCCTCTTTCCCTATGCCTGTGAATTTTACGGGTCTGTCAAATACGCCTAGAATCAGGCATTCGTCAATCAAATCTATATTCAAGGAATCTTTTACTGTGAACATTCTGCTACCTCCTCCATTCGATTACCTTCATTATAACGAAATCTTTCGAAATTTTCGAATAAGGCCCATGAAAATAATATTAACAAGGGATATTGTTTAGAATGTGCCACTTTAGAGTAATAGTATAAGGAAGATCATATTTAATACTAATAACCAGCAGGGAATCGACAGGACTGAATGGAACTAATAATAAGGGCCTTGTACCGAGCAGGATTTCTTATTTACCCATATATGGATTTCATCGTTACTTATAACTAGAAAGAAGGCTGATACTCTTGGAATTATTTCTCAACTTCCCTTTAATCGCAGCATTGATTGCCATTTTCTTTGCTCAATTCATTAAAGTGCCCATCCACTTCATAGCTTTTCGTAAAGTTAACTGGTCACTTCTTAACTCCACAGGCGGTATGCCAAGTTCCCACTCTGCGGCCGTGTCAGCTTTAACCGTAGCAGTAGGGATTGAGACCGGAATGGATTCTCCTGTATTTGCCGTTGCAGCGATCTTTGCCGTCATCACGATGTTCGATGCGACAGGAGTAAGACGGCAGGCAGGAGAACAGGCAGCCGTCTTGAACCAGCTCGTCACGGACTTCAATACATTAGTCGAGCAAGCAAAAAACTGGCAGAAAAAAGCGGATAAACAGAAACAGCAACAATTAAAGGAACTGTTGGGCCATAAGCCAATCGAGGTATTTTTCGGAGCCTTGACCGGAGTATTCATTGCACTGGCACTTCACTTTTTCATCTTTCAAGGGTAGGTGGTCAATTTGAAAATAATCTCTCTTTGCCCCAGCAATACGGAACTCTGCACATATCTAGGGATAGAAGATCAGCTGATCGCTATCGATGACTACTCTGATTGGCCTGAAACCATACAGCACCTTCCTAGAGTGGGGCCGGATTTATCGATTGATATCGATCATGTAGAATCACTGAAACCCGATTTGGTGCTGGCTTCCCTTAGTGTACCGGGTATGGAAAAAAATATTGAAGGATTAAAAGAACGGAACCTCCCTCACATCATCTTCAATCCGCAATCACTTGAAGATATCGCAAAGGATTTGCTGACCTTGGGCGGGGCCATGGATCTTAATGATAAAGCAGAGGAGCAGGCAGCAAAATTCCGGGATGCCATCCTTCAATATAAAAATGTCGCCGACAAAATCGAAACAAAGCCGTCCCTATATTGGGAATGGTGGCCAAATCCCTTATTCAGCCCTGGGGGAGTTAACTGGTTATCCGAGATCAGCCTTCTTGCGGGAGGATATAATCTTTTCGAAGATGTGGAAATGGCAAGCATTCAAGTCACGTCCGAGGAGGTTCAGAAAAAGGATCCCGACCATATTTGCTTAGCTTGGGTCGGTGTCCCATTACGAAAAGTCAACCCGGCGCTTGTCAAGAAACGGCAAGGTTGGGCCGATATGAAGGCAGTCCGGGCTAACAATATCCACATTATGGAAGAACCCTTATTCTGCCGGCCTTCCCCCCGTTTACTGGATGGGCTGTCAAAATTGGCAAAGACTCTGCACCCTGAGGAGTACAAAGGCATGGCTTAAAGGCGTTTCGAATGAACAAAAAAGCTGCCCCAATTGTGGCAGCTTTTTTAACTCCATCATTTCATTAAAAGGCAAAGGAAGATACATTCTCGTTCAATGTTTTTCCGGCGATTTTAGGCTTGAATACTTGCCTGATCTTGGTTTCATTCAACTTGTTTAGCTGTTCTTCAGATAACTCGCCGTTCCCTTTTTGCACAACATATACTTCAAGGGTTTTCTTTCCCCACTTCTCGTACACATCTTGTACGGTGTCATAGTATAGATCCAGATGGTTTCCTTTGATCGCCCCGCCCTTGTCCGCTACAACCCCATATCCATAGCCCGGAATCCAAAGGATGGTTCCGAGGGGGAATACGGCAAGATCAGCGGCAATGGTTGAAAACAGATCCCGTTTCACCTTCACACCTGAATAAGTGATTCCATAAGATGGGCTCTCCGGGTACTTTCCCGTTGATTCATACCCTGCTGTATATCCTGTAGCCAAAACTTCATGCTTCGGATATTTCAAGAGCTCGATTGCCTCCAATATCGTCGTGGGACCACCATTGCCCGTGGATGCGGATGACATTAGCGTTGCCACTTGACCTCCACTATGGATCGCTTTATATTCGAGACCAAGCATTCGATGTTGTCTCATTGCCCCTTCAAAAGGATGATCTTCAGGCATAGCCCCAAAAACATGATTTAAGGTTGAATCGATGGCCAAGATAAATAATATGATAATAGCAACCCTCAAAAATAATGCCTTTACAATCTTCATATGTATTAATTCCACTCCTCTCACAAGGATATTTGTTCCCTTTCCAGAGTGAAAGTATTCATAAAGCATGAAAAGATCCAATTTTTCTTACAAAAAAAGGACCGTCCATAAATGACGGCCCTTCCCATTATCAAAACATTTGATATCCTTTATTCCTTAGAATCCTGATGACCACACCAGCTAAAACCGCGCCAAGCAGCCCGCTTGATAAAATAATGATGTCTGCCGTATGCAGGGCTGTAAGGTTCGTTCCAAGATTAGAAAAAGATATTCCCGGATTTCTAAAATATTCAATTAGCTTTGTTTCATTGACAATGATGATGAAGACGATTGGAAATAAGATGACCATGATCCAAGAAGAACGAAAGAGCATATTCAGCAAAAAGCCAATTCCGAAAAACAATATGAAAAATAAGAGTATTGAGATAATTAAAACAGGCAATGGCATGTTATTCTTGACCCTCCTTAAAAGCGACACCTTTAGTTTACTGAAAAAATAATTGCTACGTCAACGACTTAATGCCAAATAATACCGAAGAAAAGATAATTACCCAAATCACATGAATAATTTATATGATGTATAGCCAAAATGATTTCCCGGATTCAACCCATCAAGCATCGTCTGCACTCTTTCCTTTTTAAAAGCTAAAAGCTGTTCCAATAATAACGATTGCTTCCCCTCTTGTATGAGTAAATCAGGGTCATAAAATTTAGCCTCATATAACTCATCCAATTGAGCGGTGACTTCAAAACTGATCGGTTTAAGTAAAAATACCAACATATTATCACTTATATCCCCTTTGATGACTCCGCTTCTAACACCAACAATGCCTTCGATTTCTGTATGAATGCCCGTCTCCTCCAACACTTCCCTTACGACAGCTTCGTCAACGGTTTCATCATTTTTGACAAAACCTGCCGGAAGCGACCACTGCCCTTTCAATCCGCCATACCTTTTGTTCACGACCAGCCACTCGCCTTTAGCAGATATCACAAGGCCGGACACTGCCAACCAAACATTTTTGCATCTTTCCACCAAAACCCACTTCCCCTACATTCATTATAAGTAGTGTAAACTCCAAACCGCTAGAGTACATACGTAATGCCAAAGCGGTCAAAGGGGAGGATTCTTTAATCTAGTGCTTCGTCATCCTTACCCCCATTATATTCCACATATGATAGGTGCATACTCCCCGTCTCCGCTTCATGGACGCTCATCGATAGATGCCATTGAAAAGGCCATTCAGGGACAATCCCCAAATGGCCATCACTTATATATCGAAAAAATCAAAGGACGTTGAATTTACCTTTCTTAGCAACCAAGGAAGCTCCGCCAATCATTAGCAATGCTCTGTTATCAACCATTTTCTTCATGAATGATGCAGTCTTGCCTGTAACTTTCTTGCCGAATACAACTCCAATCGCATTGTCATCACCAAGTGAACATACCGTTCCTTTGTTTTCGAAAGTGAACGTTTCAAGATCACTTTCGTTACGAACCAATTTAGTCAGGTTCTTCGCAATGACTTCACCTTGTTGCATGGCGATTTGTGCAGTAGGCGGGTATGGGCGATTAATTTCTTCATTGATGATCAACGCGCAATCCCCTACGATGAAAATATCGTCATGACCCGGTGCACGCATGTCAAGGTTCACTTTAATACGTCCGCGCATTGCTTCAAAACCTGATGCTTCAATCACTGAATTACCACGCACGCCAGCTGCCCATACAACGGTCCCCGCCTTGATTTCTTCCACTTCATCTTCGCCTCTTGCGACGATGATACCTTCGGGAGTTGCCCCCTTGATCGGTGTACCGATTTTGAATTCCACACCTTTTTTCTCAAGGTAGGAAACTGCATAATCCACTAATTCCGGATCGAAGCCAGGGAGGACGGCTGGTGCTGCCTCTACACAGTACATACGAACCTTTTGGAAATCGATATCGTATTCTTTACAAAGTTCAGGGACACGGTTAGCTAATTCGCCAAGGAATTCGATACCCGTAAATCCTGCTCCGCCAACAACGATCGTCAAGCGGTCTTCATTTTTCTCGACCTCAGAACTGTACGTAGCAAATTGCAATTGGATATGATCACGGATTTCACGTGCAGTGTTCACGTTAGAGATAGAGAAAGCATATTCTTTTAGTCCTTGGATCCCGAATGTTTCCGATTCCGGTCCAAGTCCAATCACTAGGTAATCATAAGAAATTTCGCTTTTTTCAAGGATGACTTTTTTGTCTTCTGCTTTCACTTCCAAAACAGAATCTTGGATGAATTTAACTTTGCTGCCGTTAATGACACTTTTGATTGGATAGCGCACACGATCATGATGAAGCGTACCAGCAGATGCTTCATGCAGCCATGTTGTTTCATAGTGGTAATCATTTTTGTTAACTAATACGATTTCAGCTTCATTTTGACCTAATGCCTTCTGTAAGCGAGTAACAGTCATCAGTCCACCATAACCTGCTCCTAAAACAACGATAGTTGGCTTTTTCAAAAGTATTCGTCCACCTTTACGATATTTTCTTGTGATGCTTTCCATAACTAAATCTATTGTCTATCTTTTTAATTTCCATTATAAAAAGCACTCTTATACATTTGTGACGTATTTCACGTAATACTTCGAAATTGTCATAAAAAATTCACTAAATGATGTCTAAGTAAATTTTAGTCTTTTTCCATACCTTTTTCAAGTAACAAACCGAACTTTTTCGCGTGAAAATAAAGCTGAAAAACGATGCTTTTCACCCCGTAAAGGACCATATTCATACTATATGTTCAACCTTGGTAAAGAGTATTTTTACCCACTTATGAAAGGGGGTGAACAGCATTCATAATGTAACCGTCCCGTTATAGTCAAAACTTTCTAACTTTTCTAATCTTTCTCCGTTTTTTAAAAGATTATCTATGTTAAAATAAGAGAATAAATTTCAGCAAACCTAGTATATCGGAGGGATAAAGTTGGAAGTTAACGAAAAAGTTTATGACATCACCATCATTGGCGGAGGCCCAGTTGGATTATTTACTGCATTTTATGGCGGCATGAGGCAAGCATCCGTAAAAATCATCGAGAGCCTACCGCAATTAGGCGGACAATTGTCGGCCCTTTATCCTGAGAAATACATCTATGATATCGCAGGTTTCCCCAAGGTGCGTGCTCAGGAGCTAGTGAATAATTTGAAAGAACAAATGGCAAAATTTGAACAGACTGTTGTCTTGGAGCAAGCCGTTCAAGAAGTGGAAAGGCAAGCAGATGGAGTTTTCAAGTTAACGACGGATAAAGAAATCCATTATTCCAAAACCATTATCATCACAGCTGGAAATGGGGCTTTCCAACCCCGCCGCATCGAAATTGATGATGCAAAAAAATATGAAAGCAGCAACCTTCACTATTTCATCGATGACCTCAATCATTTTGCTGGCAAAAAAGTGGTGATCTTCGGAGGTGGGGATTCAGCAGTCGACTGGGCACTTATGCTTGAGCCGATCGCCGAGAAAGTGAGCATCATTCACAGAAGAGATAAATTCCGTGCCCACGAACATAGTGTAGAAAACCTTAAAAATTCAAAAGTTGATATAAAGACTCCTTACATACCTTCAGAGTTGATTGGTACAGACGGCCGGATCCATACAGTTGTCATTAAGGATACAAATGGTGAAGATACAGAGACGATGGAGGTAGATGCAGTCATCGTCAACTACGGCTTCGTTTCTTCTCTTGGCCCCATTAAGGAATGGGGACTTGATATCCAGAAGAACAGTATTTTGGTGAATTCAAGAATGGAAACGAATATTCCAGGAATTTATGCAGCCGGAGATATCGCAACATATGATGGCAAAGTCAAATTAATCGCAAGTGGTTTTGGCGAGGCCCCCACTGCTGTCAATCACGCCAAGCAATATATTGACCCAAAAGCAAAAGTCCAGCCCATGCACAGTTCTTCCATGTTTTAATTATAGTACGCAAAAACCGGCTTTCATGGCCGGTTTTTGTGTCCCTAATTCCATGATTGTGGATAACTGTTTTCCATCGGAGCACTTTTTCGTCCTTTCCCACACTTCTTTCGACCGTTCACGATTTTATTCGACCTTCATGGCACTTCAACCCAAACAAACTGAAGGGGGGCACTTGTTAAAGTGCCCCCCTTTTCCAAATGAACAGAAATTGTTAGCAATTCTCCGGCGTACCGGCGTTTTTTGCCGTTTTGAAAGAAGACCCGCAACCGCATGAAGCGATGGCATTTGGGTTTTCGATCGTAAAGCCTCCACCCATCATCGTTTGTTTATAATCAATTACCGTTCCATTCAATATATCTGCATCCCCGTTATCAACAAGGATCTTAATTTCAAACTGTTCCAGCTGGCTATCTTTCTGTCCGGGCTCATTTTCAAAACCCATTCCATAGGATAATCCACTGCAGCCCCCGCCTTTGACGGCCACTCTTAAAAAGGAACCCTCTTCACCATTTTGTTTCATCATTTCTTTTATCTGAAAAGCAGCAGCTTCCGTTATTTGAACAACTTCACTCACAATAAATCCCTCCTTCTTCTTATAAGTGAGATAGAACTATTTCTCTTTATAGTATATACCAAAGAATTTCCCACGCTCAATTTTCCGGCTTGAAAAAATTCATATTCCCGCACCTATTTTACCAACATTATTTAAAAAATGGTTTATAATAAGGTTTATGGGTATATAGGACTGAATATTTTGACCCAATAAAAAAATTTAAAGTAAGGGAGGTAATCTCCATCGAAGATATACAGCCTCTATATGACAAAAACATGGAATGCCTTCTATGCAAACAAAAATCAACCACAAAAAGGGTACGATCGCATTTTGTAAAAGTAGCAAAATATGACACGGACTTTTGCCCCATTTATGCTGATTCAGCCGTTAATGCCCTTTACTATAATATTTTTGTTTGCCCTCACTGTGGCTTTTCCTATTCCGATGATTTCTCCCGGTACTTCCCTCAAGCCACAAAGGAAATCATTATGGAAAAGGTAAGCTCCAAGTGGGTTCCCCATCATTTCAGCAATGAGAGATCCATTAAAGACGCTATCAATACTTACAAGCTGGCTAGTTATTGCGGGGCTTTAAAAAAGGAAAAACATATTATCCTGGCCGGAATCCATTTACGGATTGCCTGGCTAAATAGGATCAATCGGTCCAAGGAACAAGAAAAAAGGTTTTTGAGATTCGCACTTAAGGAATATGAAGCATCCTATTCAACGGGGGACTTCAGCGGTACCCAGGTATCTGAAGCCAGAATCCTATATCTCGCTGGCGACATCTCCAAGAGAATAGGGAATGAAAAGGCAGCAATCAAGTATTTTTCGTTAGTATTCGAAAGACAAAGAAATGCCCGTGAAACCTCCATCATCCAGATGGCCAGGGACCGCTTTCAGGAAATTAAGCAAGATCAGGGCAACTCCCCACCCGTTGCTTGAGCTATGAATGGATAAAGCAATGAAAAGGCTGTCCCAGGCAGGAACAGCCTTTTTACGCCGTTGATGATTAAAACATGTCAAATTCATCAATGAACTTATATATTTTATCTACCAATTCATCCGTTGTGTCACCGGAAACCACTTCACCGTTTACAAGCGCATATAAGTTACTGGAGCATTTGCCGCAATATCCCAAACAACCGTATTCTAAGATATCTAAATTCGGATCCCGCTCCAATCTTTCCATAGCCTCTTGAGCACCGCTGGCCAGATTGCTTACACAAAATTCAATAATCGGGTACATTGTTTCACCTCACAGTTACTAACAAACCATCTTATTACTTTTCCCAATTACAGTCAATATTTACGAATATAAAATAAGCCGATTTTAAGATACAGGTTGTGATTTCCTTTTATATTCGTTATACTTTTGTCGGGGAACGTAAAAAAGAATATTAATTAATTTTTTATTCTTACTACTATTGGGGTATATATATGTAAATAAACTTAAAAGGTTCATTTGGGGAAATCCTATAATGGGATAGTTGTTTTCACAAGTGAAGCATTTATCAAATTTTTAAGAGATCAAATAAAGGGGAAAATAATATGAAGAATTTAGTCATACTTGGTGGTGGGTATGGTGGTATGCGCATGTTGCAAAGATTGCTGCCTAATCAGCTTCCTGAAAATGTGAGCATCACGCTTATCGACCGTAATCCTTATCACTGCTTAAAAACGGAATATTATGCTTTAGCAGCAGGTACCATTCCTGATCAGCACATCCGTGTTGCATTTCCTGAACATCCTCGCTTGAAGAACGTATACGGAGAAGTACTTTCCATCGATATGGAAAATAAACAAGTCATTATAGAAAATCAAGACCCTGTCGTTTATGATGATTTAGTCATCGGCCTTGGCTGCGAAGATAAATACCACAATATTCCTGGAGCAGACACACACACCTATAGTATCCAAACAATCGATAAATCACGCAGCACATATTCAGCTTTGAATAATTTAGGGGCTGGTGCAACCGTTTCTATCGTAGGTGGCGGACTTAGCGGTGTTGAGCTTGCAAGTGAATTGATTGAAAGCCGTTCAGATTTAAACGTTAAGCTATTTGACCGTGGACCGCATATTCTATCTGCTTTCCCAGAAAGATTAAGCACATTTGTCGAGTCTTGGTTCGATAAACATACAATCGATATCGTCCATCATTCAAATATAACCAAAGTTGAGCCAAACCTTCTTTATAATGGCGACGAAGCAGTTCAAAGTGACGTCATCGTTTGGACTGCTGGAATTCAGCCAAGCAAAATCATCCGTGATATGGATATTGAAAAAGACCGTCAAGGAAGAGCGGTTCTGACTCCTCAGCATTTCCTTCCTACTAATGACAGCATCTTTGTGGTCGGTGACTGTGCAAGCCTGCCTCATGCACCTAGTGCTCAATTAGCGGAGTCCCAAGCTGAGCAAATCGTCCAGGTCCTTGTGAAAAAATGGGCAAATGAACCACTTCCAGAAAGCTTCCCTACCATGAAATTAAAAGGGACACTAGGTTCTCTTGGGAAGAAACAAGGTTTTGGTCTTGTTGCAAACCGCCCTATTACGGGAAGAGTGGCACGATTAATGAAATCAGGCATTCTCTGGATGTATAAATACCATAACGGTTGATTGATTCCAAACCTTCTTATGTGATTACATTTTATAAAATGACCCATAAATGAGCTGAGCGCAGCTCACTTTGGGTCATTTTCTTTTTTCTACCTTTATATATCACACTTGTATTGTATATCCATGTTTTTCCATAGTTTCTACCACTTTTTTGAGCCGCACATTTCCTTCTTCAATAATTTCATCTTCAATGAGGACCAGTGGATAAAATAAATCTTCTTCGATCATCTTCATGGCAAAGCTCTTTTGCTTCACCTTTTCTGGAGGATTGTATATATCTATATAGGTTATTTTGAATTTCTGCTCAGGAAACTTTCTCGTTAATGCAGCCTCAAGCCACTCACAAGTATCTTTCGAAGAGGGAAGATTTACACAGCTCGCGCAAATTTGCTCCGCTCCATACACTTCTATCTCAATTTCTTTCATTACTATACTCTACCTCCATCATTTTAATATTTTCACTTCATTTTGAATACTTTTAAGAAACATTCACCTGTTTCCATCTTACCAGAATAATATAGATTATATTTCCGCAAAGTTACAGTTGGATTTTTTACTACCTTCGCATTATAATATGATTAGGAAAGGAGTCGATTGCAATGTCTGAACAAACAATGGAAGTTCAAGTTCAAGAAGTCCTAGATAAACTTCGTCCGTTTCTTCTTCGTGATGGCGGTGACTGTGAACTAGTTGACGTAGAAGATGGAATTGTAAAATTACGATTACTAGGAGCCTGCGGAAGCTGTCCTAGTTCGACCATTACGCTAAAAGCTGGGATTGAGCGTGCCCTTCTTGAAGAAGTCCCTGGTGTAGTGGAAGTTGAACAAGTTTTCTAATAGCCCTTTAAATAACATGCAGCGTATGGATGAAGGATCACCTCATCTATAAACGTTCAACCTTTTTCGTGCAGACCGGAACCTTTTCTGGACTGTTATAAAATAAAGCTGACTCGGCTTTTGCCCTATCAAATGATTTGATACGGCTTGACGCGGGTCAGCTTTTTTATAATCTACTTAAATCAAGCATGGCTTACGATTTCAAAAATTTCAATTCCTTTTTTTCTTGTTCCGAAAGGATTGCCGTATGGCTGCCATCATTATCGATTTCCAGCTCTTTCACAAGAAATTCCGGAAATTTCCCCTTCAATCCCGTGAACACACTTTCACATTTTTCTGCGGATGCCAAGCATAAAACAGTAGGACCTGCTCCGCTTAGGGCTGTACCAAATCCGCCTTCTTTATGGACAACTTCTTCTATAAGTGCTAAATGAGGGACTAACCGCGCCCTATAGGGTTGATGGAAACGATCGCTTTGCATCATTTTACCAACAATCTTCCAATCTTTGGATAAAATTCCCGCAAGCAAAACATTGGCGGCTGCACTTCCGTTTATCGCTTCTTTATAGGAAAGCGAATTAGGAAGGACTTCTCTTGAATCCTCAGTAAGCAATTCAAAATTGGGAATGACTGCAATCACCTTAACTCCTTCGATCGGAAACGAAACGACATCCGTTCTTTCCTCTGTATGCAGACCCACAACCATTCCACCATACACAGATGCCCCTGCATTATCCGGGTGCCCTTCAAAGAGGGAAGCATGCCTATTCTTTTCCTCATCGGATAAATGGAGTTCACCAACGATGTTCGCTAATTCAATACCAGCTACAATGGCAGAGGCACTGCTTCCAAGCCCCCGTGCCAGTGGAATTTCACTAGAGACGAAAAGCCGGCATGGGGATAGTTCCCTTCCATAAAAGGCAGCCGTTTTCTTGGCAATTTGGACGATATAATTATGGTCATCCCTTGGAAAAACAGACATCTCTTCTGAGAGCGGAACGACTTCCCAATGATCTGATGTAGATCCGTGTATTTCCAAGTAAAGTCCTAAGGCCAGGCCGATGGAATCGAATCCTGGTCCTAAGTTGGCCGTACTCGCTGGTACACGGATCAAGAACATCTCGGAATCTGCACTCATGCCTGGTTCACACCTTGCAGATGTTCTAAAATGACCTCTTCATCCATTGGCAACAATGTCGGTTGAATCGTGCTTGTATCGACTGCCACATTCGGATCTTTCAATCCATTTCCTGTAAGTACAGCAACGATCTTACTTCCTTTTTTGATTTCACCGCTTTTTAATTGTTTATAGATGCCTGCAATGGAAGCACATGATGCTGGCTCAGCAAATACTCCCTCTTTTTTAGCGAGGAAATGATAGGCTTCCAGAATTTCTTCGTCTGTCACCTCATCAATTTTACCTTTGGATTCATTTGCTGCTTCCACAGCGAAGTTCCAACTGGCTGGATTACCAATCCGGATGGCAGTTGCAATCGTTTCGGGGTTTTCGATAATGGTATCCCTGACAATTGCAGCCGCACCTTCCGCTTCGAACCCTCTCATTTCAGGAAGGCCCGTTTGTTTCGATTCATTATATTCTTTAAACCCTTTCCAGTAAGCCGTGATATTACCTGCATTGCCGACTGGGAGCGCCAATATATCCGGTGCAGAGCCGAGAGCGTCACAAATTTCGAAAGCCGCTGTCTTCTGCCCTTCAATCCGATATGGGTTGACCGAATTCACAAGAGTTATCGGTGAGCTTTCACTAAGTGAACGGACGATTTTTAAAGCCTGGTCGAAGTTCCCTTCGATCGAGATGATTTCCGCTCCGTACATAACGGCTTGAGCGAGCTTGCCCATTGCTATTTTGCCTTCTGGAATGACAACGATACAGCGCAGGTTGGCACGAGCGGCATAAGCTGCGGCAGCAGCCGATGTATTCCCAGTAGAAGCACAGATGATCGTGTCGCTACCCGCTTCGATCGCTTTGGCGACGGCCATGACCATTCCGCGGTCTTTAAAAGATCCAGTTGGATTCGCCCCTTCATATTTTACATGTAAGTCGATTCCCCACTCTTCGGATAATCGATTCAGTCTAATTAAAGGTGTATTACCCTCCAAAAGGGATAGTGCAGGTGTATTTTCATTGACAGGTAAAAAATCTTTATATGTGCTTATAAGTCCTTGCCAGCTCATTTGATGTCCTCTCCTTCAACTCTGTATGTGCTCTTCACTTCTTTTACCATATTGTAATCATGTAATTTCTGTATTATTTGCTCAAACGCAGCCAATGTGGCAGTATGCGTAACTAATACGATTTCGGAAGATTCCTTTTCATCCAGCGGCAATTGAAGGATTTTATCGAACCCTACCCCATGCTCGGCAAATAAATTCGTGATTCGGGCTAAAACGCCAACTTCATCCTGAACATGCAATCGAATGAAGAACTTAGCGAAGATCTCAGTTGCAGCTTTTAATTGTTTCGGGTATTGCGGTGAAACCGCACTACGGCCATTTACGCCCAGCCTCATATTCTTGATGACCGTCACCATATCCGAAACGACTGCAGTCGCGGTCGGTAAACTGCCCGCTCCTGGTCCATAAAACATCGTCTCCCCTACAGCTTCACCATAAACGTATACCGCATTATATTCATTATTTACCGATGCTAACGGATGTGACTCCGGAAGAAGTGCAGGCTGGACGCTTACTTCGACCCTATCCCCTGCCCTAGAAGCAACGCCAATCAACTTCATTGTATAGCCAAGCTTTTTACTATAGCTCAAATCCTCTTCGGATATCTCGGTGATGCCCTGTACATCCACATCATTCAAGCCAATGTTCATTGAGAACCCGAGAGTGGATAGTATCGCCATTTTACGGGCAGCATCCAATCCTCCTACATCGGCTGTAGGATCGGCTTCAGCGAATCCCAGCTCCTGAGCTTCCTTCAATACGTCATCATAAGCTCTGCCTTCCTTGCTCATTTTCGTTAAAATGAAGTTTGTCGTTCCATTGACGATTCCCATCATTTTCGTGATGCGGTCAGAAGATAATCCATCGACAAGACCGCGTAAAATCGGAATTCCGCCTGCAACACTTGCTTCATAGAATAAATCACATTGATTCTCGGTGGCCAATTCCAGCAGTTCCGGTCCATATAAAGCCATTAGGTCTTTATTGGCCGTAACGATATGCTTTTTATTTTTTATTGCTTCAACCAGATAACCGCGTGTTTCTTCAATTCCACCCATAACTTCAATTACAACATCAATCTCGGGATTCGAAAGGATATCCTCAGGATTGTCAGTTAACATACCTTTTTCAATATCGACAAGCCGCTCCTTCGTCGTGTCTTTGACTAGAATCTTCTTAATGGATATGGAACAGCCCACTTGATGCGTGAGCTTGTCCTGATGACTTTCGATGATTTGTACGACTCCTGATCCGACTGTACCTAACCCCAATAAACCGATCGAGATGGCTTTCATATTTGGTTCCCCCTTAAGAACTGTTTACCTGAAGAAAACATTTGTATTTGTATAGTAGACATTATAAGATTAATTCATATAATTATCAATAGTTAGAAAAGATGGATGTACGAACTTTTTTGTCCATCCCTAGAATGAGTAAGAACGGATAACACTAAATTTAACCATTTGAAGATTATTACTTAACGCTCTTTAATGAATCATTTGTACCCATTACTATATGTGGCTTTTGCAAGGGATCCATCCATTTCAGTAAACTGAGGACGTTCTTTTCGGAAGTGGCTATACATCCCGCCGTCGGCTTTGTTTCCCCTCTCCATATATGAAGAAAGATTGCACTGCCTTTTCCTTTTATGATGGGATTCGTATTATAATTGATGACCGCCCCATACTTATATAGTTCATGATTCATCCTTTCGAAAGACTTCCATTTATCTACCGGATTCCCTTTATAGGTTTTCCAATTGTTATAATCCTTTGAGGTTTGATCATCAATCCAGTAGTCATAATTGGTCGTTTTCCTATAGCTCATTTTCATACCGGCCGGCTTCGTTTCGCTTCCAAAAGCAGTACCAAATGAATAAATCCCAACCGGTGATTTTCCATCGCCCTCTTTTTTGCTCTTCGTGAAGCCGTTCTTCCCAATGACGCCTTCCATCCCCTTTAATGCCCGTCTCCATTCACCTTGTTTCTTTTCATACGTTTGGATCGTGACCTCCGTATCACTCATCGATTTCCCTTTTACCGATACAACTTGGTTAACACCCTTTCTCATATCGAATTTCTTCAGAAGGGTTTTTTCATCGGAACTGAAAACCTCTTTTGCATCTGCCATCTTGATATATGCAGTCTTTTTTGAGTGACAGACCTTATACCAGTTTCCAGTTCTCCCACTTGCCGATAATTCTTTATTTTTGTTATAACTCTTTAATGTTTTACTTGCAGCCGACGCCTTTTCTTTCATATCAGTAGTAGACTTCATGACAATCTTGAATTGAGTTGCTTCACAACTTATTTTCGTTTCAGCTTTCGCAAGATTTGTCGACTGGATGACTAAAAGGAATAAAAGGGCCGCCATTATCAATCTTTTCATGGACTCACCTTTCCACATCTTTAAGTAATTCACTTTAAATATCTAACTATTCAAAAAAATCTTGTTATCATCATAACATAGTAATTAAGGATGAATCATATTTCTTTCCTAAATCCAGTCAATTTGAGGTAAATTATATTGCTTGGCCGGAACTTCCGCCAATTCATAAAAATGTTTGAGGAATGATTCATATTGTTGGGAGGATTTCGTGATCGACGATATTTTGTCCTCCAATTCATTTGACCTTGATTCCGTCGTTTTTGAAAAATACTCTTCTACTGTTTCAAAATAATGAATGGGAAATAGTATTCTTGAATATAACAATCGGGCTGAAAAGCTGGAGAATTGTTCAATAGCCTGATATTCGTGAAAGAAATGGCCAATGCCTTTCTGATGGGTATGTACATTTTGAAAATAGTGTTCCCTCACCCATTCCGCCACATCCCTGGTGCCGTGGTCGAACACCCAATCAAACGGATTTTTCATCCATTTATTGCTTTTCCAGGTATCATGTAAAAAACGTTCATAACATACTGTTCCACTATCGACAATTTGCGGGGTATCATCAATTTCCGTGTCGACCAAATATTGAATCGCATTTTCACCAAGCACCATATAATAGGGAAAGGTTTCTATAAATAATTTTTCAAACTGGTTATCAGGATGGGCATTGAGCTTATCCCTCCAAATCATTTCTAACTGATCGATCCTTTGTTCCCATAACTCTTTCCATTTACCAATCCTTGAACATGTTCGAATCGTTTCAGTAATATTTCTCCCACGCTGGTGAAATCTTGCCAGCCGTCTTCCTGGGTTGAAATTTTTCGGGCCTTCTAAAGCCTGATTGGCAAGAAGGATGAATAATTGTTCATCCGCTTCCGAAACAAAACTTCCATGATTGGCAAGGACAAAGGCCGATACGTAGCGATCTCCTTGTGAAATCAGGTGTTGAGACATTTTATGCCGTTCCACTAATTCCTCCTGCTCCATATTTCCAATGGGAACGATGCTGTAAACCATATTCCCTGAACGGAAGCTTGGAAACCTGCTATTGGTTTCTTCAAGCCCTACCTGTATACCATAATTATTAAAAATGATTTCTTCTATCATGGAATGGCCCCCCTCATTAAATGGATATAATAGAAATATTGGACATCATATACTTATATATATGTGGAATAATCCGTTTTCTGAATGATTATCGAAACCTTATTGGAAATTCGCATTAAAACATGGGTTTTCATTTTGATCAACTAAAAACTGCCGGCATTAGAACTATCCCTTTAAAATATAGAGAAATGGGTGATTACATGGCTAATATTGAACAATCAATATCTGAACAAACGGCTCGAAGATGGTTAATTGAAAGAGGAGTGAAATTGGAGGATATCGCTGAACTTGTCATGTATTTACAATCAGGTTACCATGAAAATCTCCAAATGGCTGATTGCCTTCACAATGTAGAACGGGTCCTTTCAAAACGCGAGGTCCAAAATGCCATACTGACCGGCATACAGTTGGATATTCTAGCCGAGAAAAAACTGCTCGAGGAACCCTTGCTAAGCATCATTGAAATAGATGAAGGCCTATATGGGGTGGATGAAATATTAGCTTTTTCTATTGTGAATGTTTACGGATCCATCGGCTTTACTAATTATGGTTTCATCGATAAGCAAAAGCCGGGTATCTTAAAATATTTGAACGATAAAAGCACAGGTAAGGTAAATACCTTTCTAGATGATATTGTTGGAGCAATTGCAGCTGCCGCTTCAAGCCGGCTTGCCCACAGAACCGAAAATGCAGAATAGTAAGCCATAATTCATTCATTGATTTTCACTGTTTTGCGACATAAAAAAACCAGGGCTGCTTTCGCAGGCCTGGTTTTTTCATTCGAAGCGCCATAGGTCGAGCGTGTCCACCACATGCGTCGGCTGCTCCTTATATTGCTTCAAGCGTTCTTTGGTCGTTACCCCAGTATGTACAAGCAATGTATCGATCCCTGCATTAATGCCGGCGAGGATATCCGTATCATAGTTATCCCCAACCATGATTGTCTCTTCTTTAGGTACCCCTAATACTCTTAGAGCCTGTTCCACTATGACGGATTCAGGTTTTCCAATGAAAATCGGCTGTACCTGAGTCGAAACGGAAACAACGGATGTCAAAGCACCATTCCCCGGCAAAAGGCCTTGTTCAGTAGGAATGGCAATATCGCCATTTGTTGAAATGAAAACTGCGCCATTTCTAACTGCAAGGCAGGCTTTTGACAACTTTTCATAATTGATGCCGCGGTCGATGCCCATTACCAAAAAGTCTGGATGCTCATCCACAAGCTTCATTCCTTTTTCCTTGAGAGCCTCGATAATGCCTTCTTCACCCACTACATAGACCGATGCAGCTTCCTTTTGTTCAGCTATGTAATTCGCTGTGGCCATGCTTGTCGTGAAAACCTGATCATCTTCCGTTGATATGCCGATGCTTCTCAATTTATCCGCTACCTGTGCCGGAGTCCGGGACGAGTTGTTGGTGACGAATAAATAAGGGATATCCCTTTTTTTTAGGTCATTTATAAAACCTGCAGCTTCCGCAATTTGCTCAGTCCCGCGATACATGGTGCCATCTAAGTCAATTAAATACCCTTTATACGACTTCATTTGAATTCGCCTTCCTAACAATACTAGTTTTTAAAAGCAGATACAGGTCCCAATTCGTTTGTTAAATAGTTCCTCACCAAATTCGGGAATTGCTTAAATGCCGCGATATTTTCCGAGAATACCTTATGCAATTCGTTGTGATCAACTTCAATGAAGTCTTGAACCAGCATTTTCCTTAGCGGCAAAACCTTTTTAAATTGTATCGCTTTTTCTTCTGAAATGACTTTTTCATCATGAAGGATATCGATAATATCTTCGTAACTTCCCGGATCACGCATAATAAAACCATCAATTACTGCATTTCCTACATCCAACACGGAATCGATGGAAGTCTGTATGAGCCTTTCAGCGATAAGTTCCTCAATGTCTCCATCCCAATTATCATGCCCTTCAAAAAGTCCAAGCTGCTTTTCAAGAAAACCTAATATTTGTTCAATCTTTTGGCGGTCTACAAAGTACATTTTTTCCAGATCCTTTCTGATCTAAGATGATATAGGAAGCATTACTATGGTTGATTGGCCAGCCGAGTTATAACCCTGTACCAAAAACAACCTTATTCCTTGATAATACCATAGCTTCTCCCCTACTCTCAATTCCTTCAGCCACAACCTTTGAACCGATCCCTCTACTAAACATCGGCAGAAACGTACATTGACTTTTTTACAGGGGTCGCATTTCCCGTCATCCATTGAAATAAAAGTAACCAAAATTACGTCCTATTTGCATTCTTGACAATTTTCCTTTAATCGAGGAAAACTCTCTCGCGGCATGATTGCTGGACGATCCTAATGCATTAAGACGCGTGACGAAGTTCCTCCACCTTTGGAGCCCGAAAATGTCTGTTCCCCTATTGAAGTCACTTTGTTATGATGGAATTACAAATGTGAACATAAGAAGGGAATGATATTATGGAAGATCGTTTTTATTTATACAATGACGTCGTTGATTCAAAAACCCGGTTCATAAGTTTCATGGGCGAAGAATCAAGATTCGATTTGGCCATTACGACAACTGATCGTTTTTATGGGAAGAAACTTGTTTTAAATATGCAGAGTAACCGATTCGCGATCATTGGACCTGATGATTTAGAAGAGGAAGGCTATCTTGAGCATGCCTTTCAGTTGTCAGAAGCGGAAGCGGAAGAATTAAGTCACTTTTTAATGGAAATCGTCTGAAAGCTGAAGTTTTTTTCTTAATCGGGAAAACCTACTGAATGTACGATTACATGAGGGGGGATTACCTTGGGCAAAGAAGAGGAAATATACCACGATTTCTCCAATGTCGAAAAACAGCGGGATTATTTAATTCCTGAAGAATTTCCCGAAGGACCTTTTGGATCATCCATAGCAAAGGATGCACCAGTTCAAAATAAAAACACACCATGGCAGGAAGGGCAACGATATCAAAGTGCCTTTAATTTTGAAAATAAATCGTTGCACGAAGACTTACCTCGAAAATATCCTGGTGCTCATCCGACACATGATGATCCAGAAAACCATGAGCAGCCTCCTTATAAAGGATACGGAAGCTCTTAACATGGATGGCCAGAGTAAATTCTGGCCTTTTTCATTTCTTTATTTTCTTCATGACGAAATATGGACAGCCAAAATTGCAGTATTCATATAAATATTCAGTAAGCGTGCTTATTTTTGTATCGAAGGTCGCTTTCTGATTAGAATCATCAAAAAATCCACGCAGCCTCAATTGGCCGTAACCCCAATCCCCTACAATATAATCATACTTCGTTAAAATCTCACTGTATCTGGCTTTAAACGCTTCTTCGTTATAGCCTTCCCTTTCATCCTCAATTATTTCATAGGTCATGTTATTGATGTTAATCATTGCTTTCACCTCTCAAAAATACATTCCTTCTTAAATTATAACTGATTCCCCATCAATTACTAAGCGAAAAATAGAGAAATATGTTCATCCTAAAGTTATGGGGGTGTTATTGATGAAAAAAACGATAATAACAATAGGTTTAAGTTCGATTATTGCACTGACCGGATGTTCTAATAAACATGATCAGGGGCTCGGTGCAAAAAATCATGCTGGTAACCCAACAAACGTAAATAATCCGACCCAATATTATGACGAGGATTATCGCAATCATGACAATAAAAGTGATGATTTCGGTTTTACCCGCACCAATAGTACAACCATTGACGGCCGTAACATTTCTAACAAGGCTGCTTCCATTGACCGTGAACAATTGTCTGATGTCATTTCTAAGCTCAGTGTACAGATTCCAAATGTCAATGATGCGGCTACCCTCGTAACGGATGAGGAAGTTCTTGTCGTATACGATACAAATACCAAGGATCGGACTGAAACCGCTGACCAAGTTAAACGAACAGCTATGTCCGTCGTTCCTCGCTACTATCACGTCTACGTCAGTGATGATTTTCAAAACCTTTCCCAAGATGTCGAGAATTTCGCTACATTGAAATCCGGCAGCAAAGGGATCGACTATACGATTGAACAAACCATCAAAAGAATGCTGAAATCGCCTCAAGGATACAAAATGAGTAACGCAGAAAATGAAAACGGAGAAATGGTTAACGATAAAAGGGATCATCACGATAACATCAATCAAAAAATGGATAATCGTTAATTAAAAAGGCTCTTTTCGTAAAGATTGTTGTTTTTAAAACGAAACTATTTAAGGTTGATTGGAGCGGAAGTGCGAGAC
>NZ_JAOPHO010000006.1:0-100990 GCF_033141925.1 Peribacillus sp. CSMR9 | reverse complement strand
TAAGCTAACCACTACTACTGCCTTCATGGTTCGGGACTTTCACCCTATAGATTGCACCCATGCCGGGCGCACGAAAAGGGCTGCAGCAGCAGCCCTTATTTTGAGTTAAGCATCAGACTATTTAGATTTTCTTATCTTCGATCATTAAAAATGCATGAAAAACAATCGTCTCACTTAGAAATATCCAAAGTGAATTATAAATTAATCACTTTATCTTCTGTCTGAGGATCTGTCTGAACATCGGCTTGTACACGCTTGCCTATTCCAAAAGCGAAATAACTAATTACAACGATAGCCAGAAAACCTATTCCAACCATAAGTGATATACGTGTGTCATCATTAAACCACATACCTATTAATACCATAATCAAGAAAGCGATGGTCAGGTAGTTTGTAACAGGTGCAAAAGGCATTTTGAATGGATGATTATCCATTTCAGCTTTTTTTACTTTTCTGAATTGAATTTGACTGATCAGAATGACAAACCACGGAATCATACCAGGAAGTACGCTCGCACTGTATACATGCACAAATAAATTTTCTGGTGCAATATAACTTAAAACAACCCCAATTGCTAACCCGACTATCACGCCGAACGTTCCGAATAAAGGGACACCGCTATTAGATACTTTCGCAAAGAATTTTGGCGCTTGGCCATTCATCCCTAATGTGTAAAGCATACGTCCTGCACTGTAAATACCACTATTGCAGCCAGACATAGCAGCCGTGATTACGACAAAATTAATGATTCCAGCTGCTGCCGTGATACCAACTTTCGCAAAAGTAGCAACAAATGGACTGCCAATCGCACTTAATTGATCCCAAGGGTAAACGGTTACAATAATGAAAATCGCACCGATATAGAAAATTAAAATACGCCAAATGGTACTTTGAATCGCTTTGGTTATCGTTTTTTGCGGATCTTTTGCTTCACCAGCTGTAATCCCTATTAGTTCTACACCTTGATAAGCAGCAACAACTAGTGATAGTGCAAAGAAGAAACCCTTCCAACCACCTGTAAATAAACCACCATGTTCCCAAAGATTTGATAACCCTAATGCTTCTCCCCCGTTACCGATGCCAAAGAAAATAAGTCCAAATCCTGCAACGATCATTAATATAATCGTTACGATTTTTATCAGTGCAAACCAAAATTCAATTTCACCAAAGGACTTAACGGAAATTAAGTTTGCTGCCCCAAGAATAACCATTGCGATTAAGCCTGGAATCCAAGCAGGGAGATCCGGGTACCAATACTGCATGTACGTTCCAACTGCAATAATTTCTGCCATCCCGACAATAACCCACTGGAACCAGTTACTCCAAGCAGTCATATACCCTGCCAATGGATGAATGTACTTATAACCAAATGTTGCAAATGAACCTGTACTTGGCTCTAAATACAGCATTTCCCCCATGGCACGCATAATCAAAAATATAAAAATCCCTGAGATTGCATAAGCTAACATTACAGACGGACCTGTCCATTGGATTGTGCTGGCTGAACCCATGAAAAGACCAACACCAATCGTACCGCCCAAAGCGATCATCTGAATATGACGGCCTTTCAAGTCCCTATTCAAATCTTTGTTTGCCATTCCATTTCCCCCTACACTACTAATAGTCAAAATTTGATGCAAGATGCTTAATGCTCTCCCTATTTAGTATAGAAATGATATAGCAGGCTCCCACTCTTTTAAATCTATCTTAAAGCTGCCTCTTAAAATCATTCTTCACTTTTAATTTAAGCATTCCTGACAGTTAGAAAGGTTCTTGTAAACATGAATTTCTAGTTATTAAGTATCATATGAACTTAGAAGCATAGCTTTATCCTAATCAACCTATTTCCGAATAATTAATACGAGGTTGTTCAATTGCGCCTTATAGAAAGCGCTTACTTTTTATTGGTTATTGAAAGTAATCCTTTAAACGTTTAAAATTCATCTGAATAAAGAAACTCGAATAAAAGAGTATTACAACTCTTTTATTCGGCAAGCAGGTTTATTTATGCGGTTACTAAAAGTGACCTTAATTTCAGTTTCACCAACATGTCATTCGTCATTTTCTCCAAATCATATTCCGCCTTAAATCCCCACTCTTCCTTTGCACAAGTTGAATCTATTGTATTTGGCCAGCTATCGGCAATGGATTGTCTTACAGGATCGACTTCATAATTCATGACAAATTCCGGAATATGCCTTTTAATCTCGGCTGCAATTTGCTCCGGATCAAAGCTCATGGCAGACACATTGAAAGAATTCCGATGTTTTAATTTTGAAGCATCTGCCTCCATTAGTGTAATGATGGCAGCTAAAGCGTCAGGCATATACATCATATCCATATACGTTCCCTTATCAATGTAAGAAGTATATCGCTTGTTTTTAATCGCTTCATAGTAAATTTCAACTGCATAGTCGGTAGTTCCACCGCCAGGAGGTGTAACATACGAAATCAATCCCGGGAATCGAAGACCTCTCGTATCAACCCCAAATTTATGATGGTAATAATCACATAATAACTCCCCGGATACCTTATTCACTCCGTACATCGTATTCGGCCGTTGAATGATGTCTTGCGGTGTCCAATCTTTAGGAGTCGATGGACCAAACGCACCAATAGAACTAGGTGTGAATAACTGGCAATCGAGTTCTCGTGCCGATTCCAAAGCATTGACCAATCCGCCCATGTTTAAATGCCAAGCTAAAAGAGGCTTCTTTTCAGCTGTTGCTGACAATAAAGCAGCTAAATGTATAATCGTATCCACTTCATGTTTTTTTGCCATATTAAACATCGCTTTTTCATCTGTAACATCTAAAATCTCAAATGGGCCTGATTGGGCAACATCGCTGTCCGTTTTTCGAATATCTGTTGCAATGATATTGTCAGATCCATAGATCTCTCTCATTTTCAGCGTCAGTTCTGAACCAATTTGACCTAAAGCACCCGTTACTAAGACCTTTTTCATCAAAAATCCCTCCCCTTTTTCTCTTTACAGCATGCAATGTTCTTAAATGATCGACATTTCTTTTCCTACTTTTTCATAAATCGCTAATGCACGATCCAGCATCTCTTTTGTATGAGCAGCAGTGGGCATATTCCGCACTCTTCCTGTTCCTTTTGGAACGGTAGGAAATACGATGGATTTAGCATATACGCCTTCTTCATTCAGCCTCTTTGAGAATTGCTGCGTTTTTGCTTCATCACCTATAATGCAAGGCGTAATCGGTGTTTCGCTCGCACCGATATCAAACCCTAATTCTTTTAGGCCTTTTTTCAAGTAATCACTGTTTTCCCACAGCTTATTTTGAAGATCTGAGCTAGTCATCAAAATATCAATGGCTTCTATACTAGCTGCAACTGCTCCCGGTGTGACAGCCGTTGAAAATAAAAATGGACGGCTTCTTACTTTTAACCAATCAATTAAATCTTTCTTTCCTGCTACATAGCCTCCTACAACACCAATGGCTTTGGATAATGTTCCAATTTGGAAATCCACTCTATCCGATAACCCGAAATGTTTTACCGTTCCTGCACCATTGCCTAGTACCCCCGAACCGTGTGCATCATCAACATAAGTAATTAAATCAAACTCTTCTGCAATCTCCACAATTTCAGGAAGCTTGGCAATATCCCCATCCATCGAGAAAACTCCATCGGTAATAATCATGACTTTGTTAAATAATCCGGACTCTTTTGCTTGACGCGCTTTTGTTCGTAAATCGTCCATGTCGGAATGGACAAATGGAATAATCTTTGCTTTAGATAATCGACATCCATCAATGATGGATGCATGATTCAGTTCATCTGAAAGAATGGCATCATGTTTATCCATCACTCCTGAAATGGCAGCCATATTACAATTAAAGCCCGATTGATAAGCAATGGCCGCTTCTGTATGTTTAAATTCAGCAAGCTTTTCTTCTAATTTAACATGAATATCTAATGTTCCGTTGATCGTACGAACGGCACCGGCTCCGACTCCATATGTTTTCGTTGCTTCTATGCAAGCCTCTATCAATCGTCGATCTGTTGCTAAACCTAAATAGTTATTTGATGATAAATTAATTAATTCTCTGCCCGCAATGGTGATTACCGGACCGTTTGGACCTTCTACCGGATCAATAACGTTGTAAAGTCCTTTATCTTTTAAATCTTCCAAATTTTCTTTCAAAAATCGATTTAATATTTCACTTGACATTTAATATACCCCCTCATTGATGTTTGGAATAAATGCAGGAATTTTATATGTTTTACCCCTATTTCAAGTTTATTGAATTTGACCATTTTTTCTAAAAACACATGTGTCCTCTCTAAAAACACACAAGGAAGTAACCTAAATCCTTTTATACTAATAGTTATAACAATCATAATAATAGAAATTTTCAATGTTGTCCATATTGTGTGGACAAAAAAATCGGAATTTTTGTAGTTTTACAATAAAACCCGCTAAAAAAGTCGTTCAAATCGCTGGAAATACAATGAGAATATCATCAATTTTCCAAAGAAACATATGTTTTATCTTCTGGCTTTTGGAGACTTTAACAAATAACCATAAAAAAGGAGGGATATAGTGAAAACAGAAGATGAAAAAACCTCAGAAGGCTTAAATGAGATCTTTGAAATCATCAATGCAAAAGGTGATATAGGAGAAATAAAAGAAATCGTCCAAAAATCTGTTGAAGAAGAAAATGAAGACAAGTAAACTTAGCGGATTAATTATCCTCTTTTATCTGTTTACATTGCTCTAATGGACAGTTAGTGTTCATTACAACACATAGGGTCCATACATCCTTTGACTAAACGGACCCTTTAGTTCATCCAAAAAAAAAAAAAGTTATGCACATAATCAGGAGCAAAGTCTGAAGAATAAGGATTTCCCCTATTTCCCCCTTCCTTTATCCACAACTTGTGCACAACTTTATTAAATTGAAAAATTGAAGCCAGTCCCTTTCATTGATGACGACTTCAAATGTACATTATGGGTTCACCCTTTTCATCCTGTGAAGTAAAGGACCATCTGAATGTTTATTTTCCCCTATTACAAAATTCGTCATATAATAGGTCAAATATTGACCATAATGATTATTGGTTTTTAACAATAACTCATCCACATAGTAAACTCCTTTGGGGATTCGATCCATTAGCAGCACCGATAAGGCAGCATATATACCGCAGGCCACTTGAAAGTATGTTGCATTGGTTTTGTATTTGGAAAAGATTTCGCCATTCTCTAATACATTGTACATATAATGCTCCTTTTCTTGATAAACAATAAGGACACCAACTAGATCTTCCCCTTCAAGTTCGTCTTCAAGCGGATCGAGAACCTCCATTTCATGGTCCCATAATTGATCAACATCATCCAGTTTTGAGCGGATTAACTCCGTCGTATGGTCATTTACCTTATATAAAAAGCCGCCTTCCATATCATACAATTTGCCCAAAGAATATACTTCTTCATGAGGCATTAAACAACCGTAAAACTGCTTGTCCCCTAAAGAGACTTTAAATTCGACATCATAAACATTTTCATATAAAAAGAGCGGTGTATGGTGGTTCATAAACATCGGATAGCTTGAAATAGCCTCGTCCAGAAAGCACTCGGGAGACCAGGTTGTGTAAATGACGTCCTTTTTTGCCTTCGCCTTGTCCTTAAAAAAATAATTGTCATGCTCTACAATATAACAGCCAAGTGGACGT
Organism: Peribacillus sp. CSMR9; assembly: GCF_033141925.1. Taxonomy (NCBI): domain Bacteria; kingdom Bacillati; phylum Bacillota; class Bacilli; order Caryophanales; family Bacillaceae; genus Peribacillus; species Peribacillus sp. CSMR9. Next base: position 95,290 of record NZ_JAOPHO010000006.1, on the reverse strand, counting down.
TCTCCTGAATCTTTCTTTAACAGCTCAACGGCCATCCATTGAACCACTCCTGGATTCATTCCCGAACCAATAATGGCTGTTGAATTTGAAAATTGATCCTTATACTTTTCAAAATGCCTGATTCGTTCAATTAAAGGAAATCCATGAGATAATTCTTCCTTTTCGTCAATCGTTGTTTTTTCTATAGCGGAATTAACATAATTAACACCTAATGCATTACAGCAATCTAGTATTTCAACCGTATCCGCCCGTGATAGATCTATTACACAAAATGTTTTTGTGCTTTCAAGATGCTTAGTAAACCTCTTTGTATCTTTTAAATCAAGTTGATGGAATACAAAGTGATTTTTTAGCTGTGGAAATAATTCATGATAATATTTTTCTTCTTTTTGTTTAATATCGATTAAATGTAAAGTACAACTGGAAATAAAATGATGGATTGGATCCCTTTTATCAATAACTGATTTATTCAATATGGAAAGTATTGATTTTGCGGCCCCTCCCGCACTTCCTAAAATGGTTATCACTTTTTTGTTATCATCCATTTCTGCACCTCGTCACCTTTTACTTTAAACTATGTAGTTTTGGATGAAATGCAATGGACAAGTATCATTTATTCTTGAATTGAGCAATATGTACAAGCTATTTTCTCTACCATTTTTTAAAAAAGAAGCAGAAAGGCAGTTTCCTCCCAACAAAAAAAGTCATGCGCAAGATTAGGAAAAGGAAAAAAAATAAGGACTTCCTCATTTCTCTTCCTTTGTCCACACTTTATGCACAACTTTACATTTCATTCGGATCTATTCCCTCTAACGAAACAGTGCCCCGTAACCTTTAGACTAAATCAGATTTCCATGCCCCATCGATTCTTTTCGGTTTCCTTCATCTGTTTTTCCGTTTTCTCGGGATGGACGTTACGGAATTTATGGTGGTCAGCAGGGATGATTTCAATCATCTTTTTAATCATGTCTTCCGGACCGAATTGGTTCTTTAATCCCTCTTCTTGCTTTTTCATATCCTCTGCTCTTGTAAAATTCTTGGCTTTATCGAACCACTTCCATTTTTCCTCTGCTGCCCTGTCGTTAAAACCGGTATCGTAGGCACCAGGATTGATGGTCGCAACCTGCACTCCAAATCTCTCAAGCTCATCCTTCAAGGTTAAAGCAATTCCCTCGATGGCATGTTTTGTTGCCGCATAGGGACCGCCATATGGTGTCGTTATGATCCCAGCCATCGAACTCAAAAACACGATTTTTCCGCTTCCTTTTTTGACCATCTTTCTTGCAGCATGCTGAACGGTTTCAAGTGTAGCGAATACATTCACTTCGAAAAGCGCCCTGAATCGGTCCATCGGCATTTCCCCGAGCGGTCCGCCCTCATTGATCGCGGCATTTGCCACAAACACATCAAAGTCTTGGTTATCAATCAAAGCTCGATCACGTGCGTTTGTAATATCCAATTTAAATACTTCCATATCCAAGCCCTGTTCCTGCGCTTCCCTCATTAGATCCGTTTTCTGAGAAGTGATTTCCGTTGTGGCAATTACCCGGTGACCCCTTTTTGCAAGTCCGAGTGCGGCGCCTCTTCCAAGCCCGCTGCCCGCGCCAGTAATGAAGATTGTTTTGGCCATCTTCCATTCCTCCTATCAAAGTTCTCTACTGTTTCTACTTCCCATAAACGAATGACATAAACCATTAAAAATGGTATACACATATACGCGTTTATCCGTTCTATTAAGGGGAAAATGATAGATATATCACCCTAATTCCTGCATCTATTATCCTGATATGAGTAATAATTAACAAGAAGAGATACCCCAAGAAAAAAGGAGAATGGCTATGAATTATAAAAATATCACGATTGCCGGCAGCGGCGTTTTAGGTAGTCAGATTGCATTTCAAACCGCTTATAAAGGATTCAATGTATTTGTATATGACATCAATGATGAAGCATTAGAACGTGCAAAAGATAGAATCTCTAATTTGAAGCCATACTAGTATATCGATAAAGGAAGAATCGGAAGGGGAAGCAGGAGAAGGTTTCTACAAATATCCCAATCCTCAATTTGCCAAACCGGACTTTTTACAAGGATAATGAAGTTGTATGCAGGAGCAGGAGATGTCATTGGAACATCTCCCGTTTTTTCATTAGTGTTCAAAAAAAGACCCCGAAATCAGGGTCAATTGATGATGTGCATGTTAAAATAGTGATATTTTGATTGAACCTTATCCTCTATATTTATAAGCTAACCCTTTTAAGAAATTCCTGGCGAATTTATCCCCGCACTCTTTATAATTTCTATGACCAACTTTTCTTAATATGGCGCTTAATTCTCCTTTGGTTATCATGACTCCTGCTTCTTCCAAGATATCAATCATATCCTCGCTTGTTAATGTCAGCGCGATTTTCATTTTCTTTAGCAGAATATTATTCATGCTTTCCTTATTCTTTGCAGTAGGTGCCGGGTTTTCTGGCTGGCCGGGTTTTGGTTCTTGTTTCCCTCTTTTAAAAATGATCAAGCCATTTAAAAAGGACTCCAACATCGTATTGTTACATTTTATACCTTCATCATCCATATCATCTTCGTCGTATTCATCATAGAAACCGTCTTTCGGCTTTGTGAGCATCTGCATGACTTCTTCTCTTGTCACTTCAATATCCCCAAGTTTAAATATCTCTACCATATCTTTATTTTTTATATCGAGCGCATACCTTAAACGAATCAATATATCATGATTATGCATTCATAAACCTCCTGTATCTTTTTCTTTTTTCACAGTACCTTCATTATTTCACAAATGGATGGGAATAAACACAGCTGAAAATCCGGGAACCCATTACGGATTCCCGGATTTTCAGTTCCGCCACTACAAGCAGAAGCTGAATAAAGTGCACATCTAACTTTTGGGGAGTTACATCATTTCACTGTCTCCGTTTTCCTTTCCAAAGTTATCAAGTAATGCACGCACTTCATCTGTTGATTTCGTGTTCATTAATTGATTTCTTAATTCACCGGCTCCACGGAATCCTTTGACATAAATTTTGAAAAAGCGATGAAGCCCTGTGATTGAACGTGGCAGCATTTCCGCATATTGATCTTGAAGATCAAGCTGCAGCCTTAAAAGATCAAGGTATTCTTTACTGCTATGCTCTTTTGGCTCTTTTTCAAAAGCAAAAGGGTTTTTAAAAATACCTCGCCCGATCATAACGCCATCAATACCATATTGTTCAGCAAGCTGCAGCCCAGTTTGACGGTCAGGGATGTCTCCATTGATTGTTAGTAACGTATTTGGTGCGAGGCGATCACGTAATTTTTTGATTTCCGGAATTAGCTCCCAATGTGCATCCACTTGGCTCATTTCTTTTCTTGTACGTAAATGAATAGAAAGGTTCGCAACATCCTGTTTTAAAATATGCGTTAGCCACTCCTCCCACTCATTTACATCTTCAAAGCCAAGTCGTGTTTTCACGCTGACAGGCAGTCCGCCCGCTTTTGCTGCTTGAATAAGGTCTGCCGCAACGTCTGGACGCAGAATAAGGCCACTGCCTTTCCCTCTCGATGCCACATTCGGTACAGGGCAGCCCATATTAATATCGATGCCTTTAAACCCTAGCTCTGCCATGCCAATACTCATTTGGCGGAAATAATCGGGATTATCCCCCCAAATATGTGCCACCATTGGCTGTTCATCTTCTGTAAACATCAAACGGCCACGCACACTTTTCATACCCTCTGGATGACAATAGCTATCCGAGTTTGTAAACTCTGTGAAAAATACATCCGGTCGACCGGCTTCACTTACTACGTGACGGAAAACAACATCTGTCACATCTTCCATCGGTGCAAGTACAAAAAATGGTCGTGGTAAATCACGCCAAAAATTATCTATCATTTCAAACTCAAATCCTCTCACTATGGATACAACTTCAAACTCTCGGTCAAAAAATACAAAGCCAAATGTTCCACTTCTTTTAACACTTATATCATGCTTAATAATTTATTATCAAACACAAGTACATTTGGACATTTATAATTTGTGAAAAACTATTGTAAAAATCGGCAATGTTTATTTTAACGAAAATCGGTCCTGAATGGTATATTCTTCTTCAAAATCTAAAGTAAGTGATAGACGATTCATATTCTTCATCAACACTCTCCAAACCATATTCAATATAAATTTATTAATCCGCTACAAATAGAATAAGGAAAAGGCAACTCCCGTATAGGGTTAGTTGCCTTCTTTTAAAATGAGTTGCGAGACACACTCCACATGGCTCGTCTGCGGGAACATATCCACAGGCTGCATTGATTCTACTTCGTATAATGCGCTCAATTCTTGAAGGTCCTTCGCCAATGTAGACGGATTGCAAGATACGTACACTATGGTTTTCGGTTTAACTTTCAAGATGGCCTGCAGTAAGGATTGGTCACAGCCGGATCTTGGTGGATCGACGACCAGCACGTCCGGTTTCCAGCCTTCTTTGGTCCAGCGTGGCAGGATATTCTCGGCTTTGCCTGTTTCATAATGCATGTTGGTGCGTTTGTGTCTGATGGCATTTTTCTTGGCGTCTTCAATGGATTCTTTGATGACGTCCATTCCGCGAACCTCTTTTGCATCTTCAGACAGCCAAAGTCCGATAGTGCCTACACCGCAATAAGCATCTACGACTTTTTCAGTGCCGGTTAGGGCTGCCGCTTTTTTCACTTCGTCATACATGCGGACTGTTTGGACCGGATTAAGTTGGAAGAAAGTACGGGCCGATAGTTCGTATGATAGGTCACCCAATGTTTCGTTGATGACTTTTTCGCCTGCAAGATGGATCGTCTTTTCGCCAAAAATAAGTGATGTGTTTTGGTTATTAATATTTTGAACGACTGATTTCACTTCCGGCAGTTGGTCACGAATTTGTTTAAGCAATTGATCTTTTTGTGGAATTTCTTCCGCTCCTGTAACTAAGACCACCTGCACTTCACCTGTTTCAAAGCCAACTCTTGTAATGACTGTACGGATCACACCTTTTCTCTTTCTTTCATTATAGATCGAGATATTCAGGTTCTTTAGGATCTTCTTCACTGTACGTGTTACTTTATTAGTAGCCTTATGCTGTACAAGACAGTTGGGAATATCGATCAAGTTATGGGAGTTTAAGCCGTAAAGACCGGCAATCAATTTGCCATCTTTCTGACCGACTTGGTACTGACTTTTGTTGCGGTAGTTCCAAGGATCTTCCATGCCGATTGTTTCTTTTATATTTAATGAAGAAATCGGGAATTTCGTATGACGTTCCATCGCTTGAATGACGATATCGCGTTTTTCAATAAGCTGCTGGTCATAGCTTAAATGCTGTAACTGACATCCTCCGCATTCAGCATAAACCGGACATGGGGCTGCAATGCGGTGCGGTGATTCTTTCCGGATGGTTTTTATTTTTGCTTCAGAAAAGTTCGGCTGTACTTTCGTTATTAAAGCTACTATTTCTTCACCTGGTAATGCTCCTGGGACGAAGACGACTTTCTTTTTGAAATAACCGACTCCCTCCCCGTTAATGCCAAGCCGTTTAATGGTAAGGGGAAGCGTTTGATCCACTTCTAGTTTTGTATCTTGAATGTTTGTCATTTCTTTTCACTCCGTTTTTCAATGCTTCTCCACAAATAGAGGGAAGCGTAGCTTAGATATGGAGCCCATTTCACACTATAGGTTTCCATTTCTTCTTGGGTTGGCTTTTGCGGTAAGCCATATAATTTTTTCAAGGCATTTTGAATGCCAATATCGGCTTTGGGAAACAGATTCGGTCGGCCGAGTCCAAAAAGCAGGAAGTTTTCAGCCGTCCATCTACCGATACCGCGTATTTTTATTAGTGTATCCATAACATCTTGATCGGATAACTTGTCCATTATATCAAGATTGAGATGGCCCTGAATGATTTGCTCGGAAAGTCCGATGACGTATTCCGCTTTTCGGCCACTGAATTGAATGGCTCTTAATTGCTCGATTTGAAGTTGGGCGGTTGTTTCCGATGTCGGATAAAACCAGGCACCTTCTATCTGGTATCCGAATGTTTTAACGAATCGTTCCGTTAGCGTATGTGCAAAAGATAAATTCAATTGCTGATGTATGATGCATTTGACGAGGCAACTGTAGTAATCGAAGTCCAAGACTATGGCTGTACCGCGGTGCTCTTCGAAGATTTCCCTTAAATCTGATTCCCGGAAATGCCGGGAAACGCCTTCTAATGGCTGATGCCAATGAAAAACCTTTTTTAACCGTTCGATTGCTTTTGACTTGTAAACCTCTGAATGACCTTTGATGATGAAAGATGGTTCATCGATATATCCTATTGCCTGAACCTGCAAAACGATTGGTTCTCTTTCTATATATAGCGGAACTTTTACCGTCCTGTTAGTAAAATCAACTACCTGAAGTGGGTCTAACGATAATCGTTCGAGAACAAGATCGAAATTATAGGGTCCTTGAACCTGTAATTTTTCTGTCCACACAAGCGATCCATCCTTTAGCAGTTTTCCACGTATTATAGCATGTTTCCAGGAATATTACTTGAAATTGAAGAGAATGGATAAAAGCGGGACCTGAATTATCATTACAGGACCCGCTTTTTATTTTAATAAAGCATTCGGTTTGGCAATTGTTTCGCAATCATTAAATCATCAAGGCTGCTGAATTTGTATCCCTGTTTTTCAAGATCCGTCAAAATCGAGTCGAGTGCTTCCGCATTATCTTTTGATACGGTATGCAGTAATAATATCGCCCCGGGATGAATCTGCTTAAGCACTTCATCGTGAGCGAACGCGGCACCCTTTTGTTGGTCAACAATCCAGTCTTTATATGCAAGCGACCAGAAAATGTGGTAATATCCTTCTTTTTGTGCGACTTTCATTGTTCTCTCATTGAATATACCACGCGGCGGCCTAAGGTAGTTCATCCCCTGTTGACCGGTTAATTTTTCCGTCGCTTTTTTAACCCTCTCCAGTTCAGTGCGAATTACATCATCCGTCACACTGGTCATATCAGGATGGTTCCAAGAATGATTCCCGACGATATGTCCTTCATTCGCCATACGGACAACAAGCTCAGGTGCCGTTTTTAAATAATGACCCGTGACGAAAAAAGCCCCAGGAGCCTTATGTTTCTTCAGAACATCCAGAATCTGTGCCGTGTACCCATTTTCATAACCGTTATCAAACGTTAAGTATATATCTTTTTTCTTTGTATCCCCTTTATAAATCGCCTCATATTTAGGCAGCATCTCATTGAAGTTTTTACCAGCATCGGCAGGTGTCCCATTTTTCCCTTTATTGAAGCCCCAGTTATAGGATTCTGCAAAAGCTGGACTTGCCAAAGAGCATATCAAGCATATAAAAGCGGATAAAATCACGATTTTTTTCATTTGAATATCCCCCATGTTCTTTTTTCTTAGTGTTTGGAACATAGAGATTTATATGCATGATATTGCGAAGGTCGAATCTCGCTCCGTGGGGCGAATTATCCGGTTGGACGATTTCTGCTGCTCTAGGCTGAATTATAACCTTAATCCCACACAAAAAAAGGCCTTTCCTCCGAAAAGGATTGGCCCCTCTGTTTGTTTATCCTTTAAATAGCGCCTGTGCAGCCTTCCAAATAATGGTGATGGCAAAAATGAGAACGATTACAATTCCGATTACGTCTAGGAATGTTTCAAGACCGGAGAAAATAGTGTTTGCCACAGGAAGTTGGATGAAAGCAAAACCGGATAACATGGCGATAAAGAATAAGAAGTAGCTATTCTGCATGAAAATCCCCCCTTTCTCTTCTAATATATGTGCGGCCGTTCCAAAAGATTGTACTTTTATGAGGTAATTATCGCCTTTTTTTTCATATACATTTAACAAGGGGGGAAGGAAATGCTGGAATGGGTTATCACGTTAGGCTTTGTTGGTTGTCTTGGTTTAGGTGGTGGAGTGTTTATTCATTTTGTGAAAAGTGGATTGAATTTGGAGGATTCATCGAGGATTGATCCACTTCCGGAAATGGACGAGTAAGATATGCAAAAGACGCTCAACCGATTGGTGAGCGTCTTTTACCATACATTATTTAAATACTGGTTCTTTGAATTGTGCCAATTTTTCCAATGAAGATTGCTGAACATCTTTATGGAGGCTGTTTCCATGTGAATCCATGGTAACAACTGCTGTAAATCCTTCAACGTTCAAATGCCACATTGCTTCTGGAATACCAAATTCAGTAAAGTTAACACCTTCGACGGATTTGATGCAGTCTGCATAATATTGAGCAGCCCCGCCGATTGCGTTTAAATAAACGCCGCCGTGTTCACTTAGTGCTTCTAATGTTTTCGGTCCCATTCCGCCTTTACCGATGACTGCACGGATGCCGAATCGTTTCATGATATCGCCTTGGTATGGTTCTTCACGAATACTTGTTGTTGGTCCCGCAGCCTTCACATGCCATTTACCTTCTTCGTCCTTCAGCATAACTGGTCCACAGTGATAAATGACTTGTCCGTCTAGGTCGATTGGTGCAGGATTTTCAGATAAGTGCTTATGGATAGCGTCACGGCCCGTATATATTCTGCCGTTAATATGAACTACGTCACCAACTTTTAATTCACGGATTTGTTCTTCCGTGATTGGTGCTTGTAGGGTGATTTCACGGGAAGCTTCAACGTCAGATTCTACAGCGGCTGCCACTTCTTCCTTCGCTGCTTTTTCTTCTTCTAGAGCAAAGTCGATTTTCTCGCCTTCTTGGTATAACCACTCATTGATTTCTCCTGTTTCGGGATTCACTTTCACACCTAAACGGCGGAAAGCCCAGCAGTTGTAAGCAACGGAGACGAAAAAGCTTGCCGGAATACGGTGCATGACACCGATTTTACATCCAAGCAGTGTGGTTTCGCCGCCAAATCCCATCGTGCCGATTCCCAATTCATTAGCTGTCTTCATGATGTAATCTTCAAGATTACGAAGATCTTCATTCGGATTCACATCTTCATTACTGCGGAAAAGTTGAGCCTTAGCCAGATCATATCCGGATGAACGGTCCCCTCCAATACCAACGCCGATAAAGCCGGCACTGCATCCTTGTCCTTGTGCTTGGTAGACAGAGTGTAGGACACATTTACGGATTCCGTCCAAATCACGGCCCGCTTTCCCCAATCCTTCAAGCTCCATAGGCAGACTGTATTGAATGTTTTTATTTTCACAGCCGCCTCCTTTTAAGATGAGACGAACATCAATGTAGTCTTTTTCCCATTGATCGAATTTCATGACAGGAAGACCTTCCCCAAGATTATCCCCGCTATTTTCACCCGATAAAGAATCAACTGCGTTTGGACGAAGTTTTCCGCCCTTTGTCGCTAAAATGATTGCATTACGGATTGCGTCTTTTATTTCAAGTTGGTTCACGCCAACTGGAGTTTTAATTTTGAAAGTCGGCAGACCAGTATCCTGACAAATCGGTGATACATTGTCGTCAGCCATTGTAATATTATTCGTGATGGTGGCCAAGCTCAACGCTGAACGAGTGCCTGCATTTTCACGTTGTTTTGCGCTTTTTACCGCACGACGAACATCCTTTGGAAGATTCGTTGAAGTTTCAACGATAAGACTGTACATACTTTCTTGGAATTTTTGAATATCCAAATTTCTCTTCCCCCTCTTATTTCCCCTAAATTTAATCATTTCCCTGCTTCTCTATAAAGAGCGAATGATACAACACCCGTTTTATTATACATCTAACATAATCTTTCGAAAACAAGTAATTATTTTTCTTAATGAAAAGCAATTTGAAGAGGAATGTTCAAGCCGCAAAGAATAAGCCCATGAGTAAAATGTCATCACCAATCTTTACCTATTTATGATGAACGCAATCAAGCATTATATATAAAAAAGGGATGACGCAGGTTGCTCGTCATCCCTTCATGAATATTAACATTGAAAAAATCATACTATCGAAACAAATATTATTCTTCGCGGGTTCTGAATTGTTCAACTTTGCCTTCCAAATCATCTATCATGCCGATTAAGCGGTCTATATCTTCCAATTCAGTATTTTCCGGTTCGATATGATCAAGAACCTCCATGAACATCGTGAGGCGTTCTTTTAAGTATGTTAATTGTTCGTTTTTACCTGTAATGGATTTTCCCATGAGGCACTCTCCTTCCGTTCTTCTTTCATCGTAACGAAATCTGCTTGAAAGTGCAATGGCAAGCTAAAATGCAGCTCTCCGCCATTTGACAATTTTTGTCCCCATTGTTCATAATGGGTTAGTGCATTATTACGTAAGGAGTTTTAAACATGTCAATAATCAAGCAAGATCTTTTAACACCAATTACACCCAAGTATGATCCTTGGGAAGCATATATGGACGTTGAACAATATGGAAAACTCTGCTTGACCAATGTGGAGTTCACTACCACCACCCTTTGCAATATGCGTTGCGAACATTGTGCTGTCGGTTACACACTTCAGCCTAAGGATCCGGATGCTCTGCCTTTGGAATTACTGATTCGGCGCCTTGATGAGATTCCTTTGCTTCGCTCGCTCAGCATCACTGGCGGGGAACCGATGCTATCTAGGAAACAAGTGAAGAATTATGTTTTACCTTTATTGAAATATGCCCGTAGCCGTGGGGTCCGCACACAAATCAATTCCAATTTGACCCTTGACTTGGAACGGTACGAGGAAATCATTCCTTATTTGGATGTCCTGCACATTTCCCATAACTGGGGAACGATCGATGAATTCATTGATATAGGCTTCGCCATGATGGACCGAAAACCATCACGGGAACAGCGAAAGAAGTTATTTGAAAAAATGATTGAAAATTCCCGTGCCCTGACAAAAGCTGGTGTGCTGGTTTCTGCAGAAACCATGCTTAATAAACGCACATTGCCGCATCTTGAGCATATTCACAGACAAATCGTCGATGAAATGGGATGTCAAAGACATGAAATTCATCCGATGTATCCAAGCGATTTCGCTTCGGCACTTGAAACGTTATCATTGGAAAATATGCGTGAAGCGATTCATCATTTGCTTGATATCCGTGATGAAAATGTATGGATGCTTTTTGGTACCCTGCCATTCTATCCTTGCAATAACGCTAAAGAGGATATAGAGCTGCTTCAACGCCTGTATGGTTCACATAAAGTGACGGTTCGAAATGACCCTGATGGACGTTCCAGGTTGAACGTCAATATTTTCACTGGGGAAGTGATCGTGACCGATTTCGGGGACGCACCTACATTGGGAAATATCATTGATTCGCCATTGACCGAATCGTATGACACATGGATGAATTCGAAACTGGCCAATGAATTGAACTGCCACTGCCCGGCAGTAAAATGTCTAGGCCCGAATGTTCTCGTCAAAAATGCATACTACCCGATGGAAGACTTCAGGATCAGGAAGTCTTCCATATAAAGAAAAACTCGCCAATCCGGCGAGTTTTTCTTTTTACCTAGGTTGCTGAGAGACTGTAAAGCTGAAGGAAACATGGTCCTGAACCGGTATCCATGCACCGATGCCTTGAGAAGTGATGTTCTTGATCGTTATGGTTCGCTTATTTCCTTTTAGGTTCAAATATACTTCCCCATATGTGACCTTTCCTTTTTCATTGACTGCAGAAGCATAACTGGATAAGTAACCAATCCTATTTGAAGCAACATTGTATACCTCATCTTTTTTCGTACCAGCTCCGATGATCGTTTCGAAAGCCAATGGCAAATTGGTTTTTTCTGTGGCTTTTAACAGCATCATCTTTTGAACATCCTCAGCCTTAGGGATTTTCGCGGTAAGACCGCCGCTCACTGCCTTCTGACTCTCCTGGATGTAACGGATCCTGTATGGAACTTCACCGCCGCGATTATCATAGTAATTCATATTGATCTTTTGGTATTCCCAGTTTGGGGCCGTTTCCGAAGACTCATAATTCAATGCCCAATGACCAAGGTATATGGTCGCCCTGTAACCAAAAGCAAGCGGAGCCTTTGCAATTGCTGATTCATTCAACATATGAATGAGTTCTGGATTTTCAATCTTTATATCCGACGAGCCGATCAATTGTTTGGCAAACTTACTCGGCTGCAGCATCGGAAGATCCTGAGTCGGGTTCGGATACGTATTCTCCTTTGCAATATTCAATACGGAAGGCGGGATATTCACCTTATTCGGAGTTGCTTTATCTCCTGGTTTATTGGCTGCAAAACTTACATTCGCCTGAATGAAGGCAATTAGGGCAATCATCGTAATAAGAATAATTCTTTTCATGCTGTCGCACTCCTTTTGAGGGGTTCAATCATTTTGTTTATAGATTTTGTTTTTAGCCAACATTCTATACATTTCATTCTGCTGTCGAATTTGTAATATATTTTTAAAGTTCAGAATATTTACTTTTTAATCGGAATCGGTTATACTTAATTTACATTATAAAAAGGAGGCGAAATCGTTCATACCTATTACACTCTCAGGAGGTATGCTTATCGAACAATCCATGACACCCTTTTAAAGGATGACAGAAAACGAATTCGCCCATACTTAAATCTGATGTAAAAGGATGGTGTAACACTCTAGAATATTTTCTCAACTTTTACAAAAGCATGATGAAAAATTTTGGAAAAACTTATGAATGGTAATTTACTAATATAGAAATGACTCTGCTAAATCTAACCTGAGCAGAGTCATTTTTATTTATATAAAAGAAGACCTTCCGCATCGGAAGGCCTGCATTATTATAATAAGTAAAATCCAATCCCCATGATGAAGTAAGCAGCCAATAGGGTAAGGCCTTCAAACCAGTTCGTTTCCCCGTCATTCGAAATCATGATCATCAGAAAGACTGCTGAAACCATTGAAATTAGTTCTGGCCATGTGAAAATAAGCGGCATATGAGTTGGATACATTAACGAAATCAATACGAGTACAGGAGCTACGAACATCGCTACTTGAAGTGTGGAACCAACGGCAATCTCCACAGCGACATCCATTTTATTTTTATAGGCCATTATGACGGCGGACGCATGCTCTGCCGCGTTACCCACGATCGCAACGATAATGACACCGATGAATAACTCTGTCCATCCGAAGGTTTCCCCCACTTCGCTGAAGGTATGTACAAGCTTCTCCGATACGAACGCAACAGCCAAAGTAGCGGCAGCAAGTATTATAATTGCCTTTTTCTTACTCCATTCCGGTTCTTCCTCTTCATGTTCATTGGTTTTCTGGTTATGCTGATATACCCCGCGGTGAGTAACCAATTTAAAGAATAATGCAGCAAGATATAATAAGATCAAAATGATGGAAATTCCGACACTTAATGACATCGTACTTGACTCACTCATTTTTTGTGTGAAAACTTCCGGTATGACGAAGGCAACAATAACTGCAAATATTAACAGCCCGGCATTATGCCTGGCATCAAAAACATTAAATTTCTGCCGTTTGTATTTGGTCCCTCCGATGAAGAACGAAAGGCCAGCCACCAACAATAAGTTCCCTAAAACGGAACCAGTCAAAGACGCCAATACAACACCGACCAGCCCCGCCTTTAATGAAAAGACGGATATGATCAATTCAACTGCATTACCAAAGGTTGCATTCAATAGACCGCCAATCCTTGGTCCCATAACAATCGCTAAGCTTTCAGTCGCCCGGCCCATGAAGCCTGCAAGCGCGACGATTGTTAAGCAATATACTATGAACATGATTACGCTCGGCCAATGAAATAAAGACCCAAGGACAGATACTGGGACCCCTAACAGAACAAGCCCCAAAAATATTTTATTCACGATACTTCTCCTCACAATCCTATAGTTCTTTTTATGTAACAAAAACTATCATACATAATCTTCTGGCAAAGACAAAGGAAAATTTCCCACCGCTCCTCTTCTTGTCAATATTTACCCAAATCCCTATTGCTTAATCCTCTTTCTAAGATGTAACATCAAAATTGTATAACATTTCTTAGGAGACATGATTTTATGAATAATAAACTGCTTTTAAGTGTTTTAATCTTTATTGTCGGCATATCAGGCTTTTCTCAAGGAATGCTTCTGCCGATCATTGCCATCATTTTTGAAAATGACGGAATTAGTTCATCCTTAAACGGGTTTCATGCCGCCTCCCTTTATATTGGGATTCTGTTGATTTCTCCTTTTATGGAAGCGCCACTCCGTAAATATGGGTATAAGCCATTGATATTATTTGGCGGGATAACGGTCATTCTCTCTCTTTCCTTATTTCCTGTTTGGAAATCATTCTGGTTTTGGTTCGTACTACGTTTCTTCATTGGAATCGGCGATCATACACTCCACTTTGCTACCCAGACATGGATCACTGCCATTTCACCAATAGCGAAGCGCGGTAGAAATCTCGCTATTTACGGACTTTTCTTCAGTCTTGGCTTCATGGTTGGCCCGCTAATGACGAAGCTTCTCGAGATTAATCAGTCTTTGCCTTTCATCTTTACATCCATACTCAGTCTTCTTACTTGGTTAACTGTTTTCCTTATTAGAAATGAGCTTCCTGAACAGGATGAATCTGAAAACACATCATTTCTGGGCACACTTAAAAGGTTTACGAAGGTGAGCCGCATAGCTTGGGTCGCTTTTTTACTTCCGTTCACTTTTGGCGTGCTCGAAGCATCATTGAATAGCAACTTTCCAGTTTTCGCCCTGCGCTCCGGAATCGATTTAACTGCGGTATCCATTATAATTCCGGCATTTTCAGGCGGAACTCTTCTTACACAGATTCCCCTGGGAATGATCAGTGATCGCCTTGGCCGGCGAAAAACCTTGCTGACTATCCTCTTTTCGGGCTTTACCATATTTTCTCTAGCAGGGATTTATTCTTATTCAGTGCTTGGACTATTCATCTGCTTCATGCTTGGAGGTATGATGGTTGGTTCGACTTTCTCTCTGGGAATCAGTTATATGGCAGATCTGTTACCTCGAAACCTTTTACCAGCAGGAAATTTATTATGCAGTATTTTCTATAGTCTGGGCAGCATCGGCGGTCCATTCTTTGGCGGCCTTGTAATAGATCATGTACACAGTGGGAATTTTTTTCATATGATAAGTATCATGCTTTTCCTTGTCTTTATTTCATTGGCATTTTTTAAGGAGAAACTGCCTGCATCTGTTATGTAATATAGTTTATTATCTGGACAATTCCATTTATCATTCAATTTGCATGGTATTTACAATAGCCCTTGTATATTGAAATAACTGGCATTTTATATTTTTTACTAGATTAGAATCATTCTTCTTTATTTTTGAATAGGATATGTGGTAATATAATATTAACAAAAGGGACATCACGTTAATAAATCTTTGTAATCATTGCTGTCATCGCAATTACGATGGCAGCTTTCATATTTTATCCAGAGAAATGACGTTGATTATCTTTCTCAATTAGATATTATACAAATGATAATCCATATCATTTACACAAAAATAGAAAAGAATTTGGGAGGGAATCTTATGACTACAGATACTAAACATTTAACCCAACCGGCTACATGCAAAACCTCTTGGTTGGAAAAGGCAAAACCTCATTTAGAACTTATTGCTGCATTATTCAGCGGTTTATTAATAGTTTTGGGCTGGGCTCTTTCAAAGAACGGAATGGAGTCCACTTCCATAGTCATATACTTAGCCTCTTTCCTGATTGGCGGATACGCCAAGGCAAAAGAAGGCATAGAAGATACGATTGCCGACCGGGAATTGAATGTTGAGATGCTGATGATTTTTGCCGCCATCGGTTCTGCGATCATCGGATACTGGACGGAAGGTGCCATATTGATTTTCATCTTCGCTTTAAGCGGTGCCCTTGAGACATACACGATGAATAAAAGCCATAAAGAGATTTCGGCGCTTATGGACTTACAGCCAGAAGAAGCGCTGCGCATCACTAAAGGATATGAAGAGACCGTATCCGTTTCCCAGTTGCTTGTCGGGGATCTGATTTTAGTGAAACCAGGTGAGAGAGTTCCTTCTGATGGAAAAATCACGGACGGCCGTACCAATCTAGATGAAGCGGCCATCACTGGTGAATCCATACCAGTCAGCAAATCCTTGGATGATGAAGTTTTTGCGGGAACGGTTAATCTCCGTGGGACGATTACCGTGGAAATTACCAAACCAGCAAGTGAAACATTATTTCAAAAAATAATCACTCTCGTTCAATCCGCACAAAGCGAAAAGTCCCCTTCCCAGCTGTTCATTGAACGGTTTGAAGGGACTTATGTAAAAGTCGTATTAACAGTTGTCGGCTTGATGATGTTCGTACCACATTTCATATTGGGCTGGAGCTGGACCGAAACATTCTACAGAGCGATGATCCTGCTCGTTGTCGCTTCTCCTTGTGCCCTTGTGGCATCAATAATGCCAGCTACACTTTCTGCCATTTCAAATGGCGCCCGCCATGGCATTTTATTTAAAGGCGGCATCCATCTTGAGAATCTAGGAAATCTACAGGCTATTGCCCTAGATAAAACCGGAACATTGACAAAAGGTAAACCAGAGGTAACGGATGTTATCATCCGCGAAGATTTAAGCGAAGAAGATTTCTTATTTCATGTTGCTTCTGTTGAAAATTATTCAAACCACCCTTTGGCAACATCAATCGTACGTTATGCTAAAACGAAGTTGCAAAAGGACATCATTAAACCGGATAACATGGAAGATATCTCAGGTAATGGGGTTCAAGCTTATTTCAAAGGCATGCTTTGGCAAGTCGGAAAAGCTGATTTCGTCGGCCGCAGCGAAGCCGAACGATTCAAAAACGGCATTGCGCTGACATTTGCTGAACAAGGCAAGACAATTGTTTATGCTAAAGATGATCTTGGGATTGCCGGTATAATCACTTTGAAAGATGTCGTGCGTGAAGAAACGATCGCTGCCATCGAAGCTTTGAAAAATGAGGGGATCCATACCGTCATGCTGACAGGTGATGGTGAAAAAACCGCTAAAGCGATTGCGTCGGAGACCCATATTGATGCATATATTGCCGAGTGCCTACCTGAAACCAAAGTGAATGAAGTGAAAAAGCTGAAAGAAAATTTTGGTACAGTAGCAATGGTTGGGGATGGCATCAATGATGCACCTGCACTGGCAACAGCTTCCGTTGGAATTGCAATGGGTGAAGGCACGGATGTTGCCTTGGAGACAGCTGATGTTGTTCTGATGAAGAATGACCTCCCGCGTATCGCGGAAGCCGTCAAATTATCCAAGAAGATGAATCGAATCATCAAACAAAACGTCATTTTCTCGATCTCGGTCATCATGATTCTGATAGCATCCAATTTCCTTCAATTCCTGGACCTTCCATATGGTGTCATTGGCCATGAAGGAAGCACAATCCTTGTTATATTGAATAGCTTAAGACTTTTGAGAAACTAAAATGAAAAAGAAGGAGCCTAAAAGGCTCCCTTTTTTATGTTCGTTTCATTTAATGATATCCGTTCTTACCGTTTGCTGAACCTGATGTTTTATGGTTCGATCCTTTTTTTCCTTTTTGCTTTGTGCTGCCATCCTTTTTACTCATGAAAGAACTCCCCCTCTACAAAAGTTATGTCATTTCTTGAATAGTATCTGCTTCAGGATAGTCCTCTATTACGGGAACTCCTGGAAGATCATTTACATTCTGGATTTTCCTTTTCACTTAACAAGGCATTTATTTCCCCGCCCAGTATGATGATGAGCCCAGATAAATAAAACCAGACCATTAATACGATTATTCCTCCAAGACTTCCATATGTCGCCGAATAATTAGCAAAGTTCTCCACATAAAAAGAAAACAAAAGGGAAACGAGGCTCCATCCTGCCGTTGCAAAGATAGAACCAGGCAATACGGTTAGGCATTTCAGCCTTTTGTTGGGCGCAATCCAATAAAGGATCGTGAACACTATTAAAAATACAAGCGTGCTGATCACCCAGCGCAGTTGATTCCAAATGATTAGAAACTCATCGGATTGTCCAATTTCAGCAAATAGGAATACTCCGATCTGTTTTCCGAATATCGGAAGCAATAAAACGACAATAAACACAAAAATCATCGCTAAAGTGAGAAGAATCGACATTCCCCGGGAAATAAAGAAAGTTCGACTTTCTTTTACACCATATGCTTGATTAAATGCTTTAATGATTGCATTCATCCCATTCGAGGCCGACCATATGGTTCCAATGACACCAAACGACAATAAAGTACTATTCGCTTCCATCACTTCCGAGAGGTTAGCCTCAATTATTTTCATCGAACCCGCGGGTGCATATGTACTTATAGTATTTAAAATATCTTCTTGGGAAAATGGCAGATAGGCCAATAAAGTGAACAAAAAAATAAGTAACGGAAACAGGGAAAGCAAAAAGAAATAAGACAGCTGTGCGGCAAGTCCTGACACATCATCCATCTGTAACCGTTTTATGAATGTCTTGAAGAATGAGCCTTTCAGCCATTCTTTTTTACTGGCCATACCCCCACCCCATTTTTTAATTTGAGGAAACCCGTCCTTGCGGATCCTGACTTGAAGTCGAATCTTCCGGCTCTGCAGCAAAGACTTCCTTCGTCTCTATCACCACTTGCGCAACTTGCGATGGAATATCTTTCATTTCCTCCACCTTTTGGGAAATGAATGATACATCATCGGAAATTTTTTCAACAGTGGAACGGACCTTAGATGATGTTTCACGTACTTGTGAAAGTACCCCATTGGGATTCTTCACTAATTCTTTCATATTACTCAAGCAACTTTTGCTGTTTTCCAATACCGAATAACGCGTATTTTTATCAAAAAGGCTTACTGCAGCCCCTGCTAACGCCCCGATAAAGACCGCTTGCATAAATTTACTTTTCTTGGCACATTTATATTCTTCTCGAATGTTGCTCATATATTCTCCTCCTCGTCATATATTGGTTGATGATAATGGTAGCTATCTCCATTATACAATGTTTAAAAAAGTTTTTTCCTATCTTTTCCCAAACTCTCTCACTTTAAAACGCAAAGACGACAAAGTGAATTGATGCTCAAGCTTCGTTTTCCACCCGAATATTCATTGACTTCTAGGGGTAATCATGCAAAGATGTAAATAATTTAGGAACGTATGAAAGGATGAGGGGTATGGATTTAACACAAAACACAGCCGAAAGTGTCGAGTTTATGGTTGAAGCAATTAAGGATAAATTGAAGGTGATGAACTTCGGTGCAATCAAATCAACCCATTTTGATATCGAAATGTACGAAGAACTGCACGATATTTATAAAATGGTGATGAAAAAAAACAATTTCAGTGTCCGTGAAATGGAAGCGATCGCTGAAGAACTTGGAAGACTGCGTAATAAGTAACATTCAAATCCTCCCGTTCCGGTGAGGATTTTTTCAATTTTTAAAGATTTCTGCTACATTTGATATAGAACTTATTGTTGAAAACAGACAGGAGTTGTAAGCATGGTAGATAGAAGAACGCCCATCAGTATCGCTGAAGCAGTGGAAAAAGTGATGAAGCATAAATTAGGAGGAGAAGTGGAGCTGATTCCCCTGGAAGAAAGTCAAGATCGTTTTTTGGCTCAAGATATTACAGCTACAAATGATGTTCCGCATTTTAACCGCTCGCCATATGATGGATTCACCCTCAGGTCCAGGGATACCGTTGAAGGTTCCATAAATAATCCACTCGAATTCGAAGTGGTTGAAGAGTTAGCTGCAGGTATGGTATCGACTATCCCCGTGCAAAAAAACCAAGTTGCAAGAATCATGACTGGAGCTCAGATGCCAGCTGGGTGTGATGCCGTAATTATGCTCGAGCTCACGAAGGAATTCGAAAAGGATGGAAAGAAGTACATATCATTTAAACGCTCACTTAAAGTAGGGGAAAATGTTTCTTTTCAAGGTGAGGACGCAAAGAAAGGGGATCTTCTTGTAAAAAAAGGAACAGCGATCAATCCAGGGATCATCGGCTTACTGGCAACATTCGGTTATGTAGAAGTCCCTGTTGCCAAAAAGCCTGTAGTGGGATTATTCGCTACTGGTTCGGAACTACTTGATGTTAATGAACCTTTGCAGCCCGGGAAGATTCGCAACAGCAATTCGTATGCCCTTTCCGCTCAAATACGGAGGGCGGGAGGAGAAGTCCGTTTTTATGGAAAGCTTAAAGATGAATTCGAATTAAGCTACGAAGCCATTTCAACGGCTTTGGAGGAAGTCGATCTACTCATTACAACTGGAGGCGTTTCCGTCGGTGATTTTGACCTTCTCCCAGATATTTATCAAAAAGTGGGAGCAGATGTCTTATTCAACAAAGTGGCCATGCGCCCTGGCAGCGTGACGACCGTGGCCGTATATAATAACAAGATTTTATTCGGTTTATCCGGTAATCCATCCGCCAGTTATGTCGGCTTTGAACTATTTGCAAGACCCATCATCCGCACCATGCTGTTTTCGGAACATCCGCATTTACGAAAAGAGACTGCTCAATTGGCAGAGGACTTCTTAAAGCCCAACCCATTCTCACGTCTGCTTCGAACCCGATTATTTTACGAATCCGGCCGGTTGAAGGTAATTCCTAGTGGTGTGGATAAATCCAATATTACAACAAGCCTGGCTGGTGCCAATTCATTGACTGTCTTACCTGGGGGGACCCGTGGCTTTCAAACTGGAGATATCGTGGACGTTCTGCTTCTCGATGACCAAGAAGGAAGCAAATGGCCTTGGTAAAACCCTTTATTTTTCAAGTGGTTGGCTACCAAAATAGAGGAAAAACGACATTCATAACGAATATAATCGAAAAGCTTCGCGCAGTAAAATTAGAAACTGCCATTTTAAAACACCATGGGCATGGCGGAAAACCAGATATCACTGGTATGAAGGATTCCCATAAACACTTTCAGGCTGGGGCAGCCGCTTCACTTGTTGAAGGAGATGGGACAATAGAATTGCTCGGCAATTTCAAGGGCGAAGCCCCTATCGCTGAGTTGATTCAATTATTGGGTCTATTTCTCCCCGATGTGATTTTAATTGAAGGTTATAAGCAAGAGGACTTTCCTAAGGTCATTATAATCAAAGAAGAGAGTGACCTCCTGCTATTGGAAAGACTTACGAATGTCAAAGCAGCGGTGGCTTGGCCTGAATGTCTGGAACGAACCAGGGATCATGCTTCAGTACCCGTCTTCCCTTTGGATTCGGATCAATTCATTCCATGGTTTTTAAAACAAATATGAAGGAGGGCACAATGTTCATTCAATTTCCCTTAGAGAAACGCCGCAAGATGATCGAACGTATCCAAGAATATGTGTATCAGGAACATGGCAAGGAAATCGGTGAAATCGCTGCTGAAAATCACTTGCAATTCATTTTGGAAAACATCGCTCCCTTTATTTATAATGAAGGCATTAATGATGCGAAAAAAGTGATTGAGGACAGATTAGGCAATATTGAAGAGGATTTGTATTCATTGGAACGACCGATTGATTAAAATGAAAAAACAGCATCATAATTGATGCTGTTTTTTTACGTTCATTGTTCTGTCAGAATAAGCGGACCGTTTTTCGTGATGGCAATCGTATGCTCATATTGAGCCGAGTATTTCCCGTCTGCAGTGGAAGCCGTCCATCCATTCGCATCCCTGCTGGCTTTATATGTACCTACGTTTACCATTGGTTCGATAGTGAATACCATACCTTCTTTAAGACGCGGACCTTTATTCGGCAGCCCATAATGCGGAACTTGCGGCTCTTCATGAATGACATTTCCTATCCCATGTCCGATGAAATCACGAACGACCGAGAAGCCTTCCGCTTCGACATAGGTTTGAATGGCATGACCAATATCACCAATCCGATTGCCTTCCACACACACTTCAATCGCCTTATATAAAGATTCCTTCGTCACATGCACTAAATGTTCAGTTTCCTTGGAAACCTTTCCGACCGTATACGTCCAGGCAGAGTCGGAAAGGGCCCCGTTATAATTGACGACCATATCAATCGTTACGATATCTCCATTTTTCAAAGGGGTCTTACGGGGAAAACCATGACAGATTTCTTCATTTATGCTGGCACATGTCGCATACTCATACCCCTTGTAACCCTTTTGTTCCGGCTTCGCTCCATGTTTTTTTAAGAATCCTTCGACAAATTCTTCTATTTCCCATGTTGTCACACCAGGAACAATCAACTTTGCAATCTCCCTATGACAAGCTGCCAAAATTTTACCCGATTCATGCATCGCTTGAATTTCACGTGCAGATTTTAATACAATCAATCGTGACACTTCCTTTTTTATTCGTCTCTCCTTTTATTTTACTGCAAAGATTGAAGTATATGAATCCTTTAAATCTTATTAAATAAAAAATCCCGGCAGCTGCCGGGATTTTTCATTATTTCAATAGATTAAGCGATTCCCGGTTAAATGCCGGAAGATCATCTGGCGTCCTGCTGGTTACAAGCTGATTGCCGCATACAACGACCTCTTTGTCCAAATATGTGGCACCTGCATACTCCATATCCACTTTAATGGATGTATATCCTGTTGCGTGGCGTCCTTCAAGTGTTTTCGCTGTAATCAGCAACTGCGGTCCATGACAAATTGCAAATACAGGCTTTTTATCATCCATGAACGATTTGGCGAACGATGCGAAGCGTTCATCAGCACGCAGTTGATCAGGCGAGAACCCTCCGGGGATGAACAATGCATCGAAGTTCTCTGGTTTCACCGAATCGATGCTTTCATCAATCTCTACTTCTACTTCCCCTTGTTTCCCTTTAACAATTTTCCCTTTTTCCATTTCAATCGTCGTAACCGTATGGCCGGCTTCTTCAAATGCATTTGCGGGTTCACTGTACTCCGAGTCCTCAAACATATTCGTTACTACACATGCGATATTTTTACCCATGAAAATTCATCTCCTCAATTTTTGATCGAATGAACTTACTTTGTACTTTAATTATGTTCCCTCTTGCAGCATGAATAAAACACAATTTAAAGATGTCACTACCAAAAATCATTTCCGTTCATTTGAGTGAGATCCCGCTAAAATTTCCGACCTTCTTTCGGAGGTTGCTACACCTCGGCTTTAAAATCTGAAAGATAAGGGGTCCCTGACCTCTTTTCTTTTTCCAAGCCTGATCAATGTTTGGGATACTGGCCAACAACGTGTATGGCATTGATGATTCTTTTGTTGATCCACTTCCTGTTCTCTTCTGTATTCAAATTTTCAAATATCCTTTTCCGCCGTTCTTCCGTGGTTACATAGTAATTAGGCAGGTTATTCAGTGATAATGTGATGATGTCATTTTTACATTTGCTGCACGAACAAAATGTTTGGTATTCCATACCTGATATTAAAACCTTGACCCATGTCACAACGATCTCTTCCATCACGTTTGTATATTGTCTTTCCATACATTCTCCTTCAAGAAGAAAAACCCGTCCATATCATGGCAGGTTTTCACTCATTTATTGCTGTCCCTTGGAACAATCAGGATTTCAACTCTCCGGTTTTTCGCTCTTCCTATTTTCGTTGCATTAGAAGCAACCGGCTTGAATTCCCCATGTCCCTTGGCACTGAACATTTCGGGATCCAACTCTTTATTTTCGAGGAGAAGTTTCATGAAATTCACGGATCGCATCACGCTCAGATCCCAGTTGGATTCATACCGGGAATTTTTAATTGGAACATCATCGGTATGTCCGCTTACGATAATGTTTCTGGGTAAGTCCATGACCAGTAAATCCGAGATTTCCTTAGCGATTTTTCGGTTTTCACTTTTCACTTCAGCCACACCCGATTCAAACAGCACGTTTTCCCTAATTGAAATCAACATGCCTTCATCCGTAAGGTTCGTTCCCAATTTATCCGTTAAATCATTCTTCTTTATATAGGCATTTACACGTTTCTGAACTTCCCTAAGTTTTTCTTGTTCGTTTTTCCCTAACTTCTTAAGATCTTCTGCCCCTGATCTTTGCTCTGGTGATGTAGGCTCATTGCTGGGGGAATCACTTGGGAATTCCATAAAACCCGTCCCGCTCGTAAAGACCTGGTTAAATACATTGGACAACTGCTGGAACCTTACTGCATCAACCGAACTTGAAGCGAATAAGACGATAAAAAGCGCAAGAAGCAATGTTAAGATATCGGCATAAGGAACCAACCATGATTCATCGATATGCTCTTCATGCCTTTGTTTTTTTTTTCGCCTAGCCATCTTCTCTCACATCGCCTTCTAACCACTTTTTACGATCTCCAGCAGGCAAATATGATGTTAATTTCTGTTCAATCGTCCTTGGCGCTTCCCCTTCGATGATCGACAAAATCCCTTCTATCATCATTTCTTTGATCCGGACTTCCTGCTTGGATTTCCGTTTGAGCTTATTGGCAAATGGATGCCATAACACATACCCCGTGTAAATCCCCATCAAGGTTGCAACGAAAGCGGCAGATATCGCATGTCCCAATGCCTCCGTGTCAGCCATATTACCCAATGCAGCAATCAGCCCGATTACTGCACCCAATACACCAAGTGTCGGTGCGTATGTTCCGGCTTGACTGAAAATCGCTGCCGCACTCAGATGACGTTCTTCCATCGCATCTATTTCCTCTGCTAAAATATCACGAATATAATCGGCACTCTGACCTTCGACTGCAAGATTCAAGCCATTTTTCAAAAAAGTATTATCCACTTGATCCGAAATGCTTTCCAATGCCAATAAGCCTTCTTTCCTGGCAATGACCGCCCATTCCGAAAAAGTTTTTATTAATTCTTCAGGCTTTGTCAATTTTTGTTCAAAGAATAAAATCTTGAATATTTTTGGTAGTCTTTTTAATTCTGACAAAGGGAAAGCCGTTACGACAGCAGCTATCGTCCCTACAATAATGATCATAATAGCTGCAGGGTTAATCAACGCTGTAACACTAACGCCTTTCAACACCATTCCGACTAAGATGGCCACAATACCCAGAACTACGCCCAAAACTGATGTTATATCCATATTACTCACCCATTCATTTAAAGTCTCGTCTCCTCCTTATATCGGATGAAGTTAAAAAAAAGTGAGGATTATTTTACTAATTTTAAATTTAATTAAATTACCACAAATCCCACCTTTTCCACTACTTGTAAGGTCAAATTCAACAGCATATTTCAATAGCCCAGGTAAAAATTCCGTCGAAAATGGAATTTCAGGGCGTTTCGTTCGTGAGTTTCGCTTTGCGCCTGAAAATTGTTCATTTACTCTTAAGTTTCGGTGCTTTACTCGTGAGTTTTATGCTTTTACTCGTGAATTTCGCCGCTTTACTCGTGAGTTTCGCCGCTTTACTCGTGAGTTTCGCCGCTTTACTCGTGAATTTCATGCTTTTACTCGTGAGTGCTACCCTTTTATGGGCAACATGCTAAAAGTTTTCGACATAGTATTTCCATATTGAAAACAGGGACAAAGCCTGTCAGCTTTGTCCCTGTTTCTGCTTCCCATGGATTCTTCCATCCAACCATTTTATGATGGGTGATAGAAAAAATAAAATGAATAAGATCCTGAATAAATGAAAGCTTGTGACAACGGATAAATCCACATGTACAGACATGGCTGTGACTGCCATTTCGGCCACGCCGCCTGGCGCCATGCTCAAAAATAATTCATTCGCCTGCAAGGATAGGATCGGAGCAAATTGAATGGAAAGATAATAGCAAAATCCAATTAACAGGACATTACTGAGGAATACGGCCCCGAACATCTTTCTGAAAAGTCGGGGATTATCAACCTTCAGTGTGTAGCCTAAATGTGCGCCAATCAACAATTGTGAACAGTTCAACCAAAAGTCAGGAATTTGCGGGGCACCTGGACCTACTAAATTAAATAAGGCTGCGGCCATGAGAGGTCCTAGTAAAAAAGGCAGCGGGAAATTCGCCTTCTTTGTGATGTAGATGAATAATAGCAAGGTTGCCAACATCATGATTGCTAACTTTCCATCATATTCAAATAAGAAAAACGGCCGCTCCGATTTGGCCAATACCGCACCTGATTCAACTGACATTACATGGGTCACAAGCCAAGGAACAATGGATATCACAAGGATGACCCTAAGTGTTTGCATGAAACCTACAACCGTTTCATCACTATCCTTCATTTCCTCACTTAAGACCACCATCTGGGATAGACCTCCCGGAAAACTGCCAAGCATGGAAGTACTCAATGATAAGTCCATTCGCTTCCCTATAAACCAGCCAGTCAAAACTGTAAACAAAATGATTGCGATTGTCGTAAAAAGCATAACCGGCAAATATTCAAGCATCTCATTTAACGATTGTTTCGTGAATGAACTGCCCAGTTGCAAACCAAGAATGACCAATCCTGTGCTTCTAAAGGTTTTAGACCAAAACATGTACTTCCCTAACTTTACTTTCGCAATCATCACCACGAATAATGGTCCTAGCATCCATGGTAAGTATATCCCAAGGCAATCAAACGCATATCCACCCAGGAAAGCTAGAAAAGATGTAAAGATGACTCTAAAACTCTTACTCTCGATTAAATTTGCACTCACAAAATTACCTTCTTTATCTAAGCGGATTTTCATCTATATCTTAACATAAAATAAGCTGGTTCAAAGCTGTCTTGCACCCTTTCAACTGAAGCGAGGGGTATGATGGGGAAAATACGAGGAAGCGAGAATTACTTATGACTTACGAGATTGGAAATAATTTAAAAATCTACCTTGCCGGTCATCCTGGGTTTCATTTTCCTTTTCTTGGATTACCGCTGATCCTTTCACATTTTTTTGCCGTCGTGGCCAATTTATTTGGCGGCTATTGTGCAGATCGATTTGGTAGTCAACGGCAAGCATTTGTATCCAAGCTTGCCCTTACACATATGAGGGGAAATATTTTGCAGCAGCTGCAATAGGCAGAATGTTGGCCCCGCTCTCCATCGCCAGCGCATTTTTATATTTCATCATGTTTTCGCTCTATGAAAAGGAACAGTTCGGCATTTCCACTATTTACTAGATTTCCCACCCCCACAAACTCGCTACAAAAGGTAGAATGAATATATAGGGGTCAAACTCTTATGGAGGGGTGACTAGATGTTATCAAATACAGAAATAGGCATTGACTTAGGAACTGCAAATACGCTAGTTTACAGTAAAAATAAAGGAATCGTATTTAATGAGCCATCGGTGGTGGCCATTGATATAGAGACTAATAAAGTATTGGCAGTCGGTGTGGATGCTAAAAACATGATCGGGAAAACACCTGGAAATATCGTTGCGATCCGTCCACTTAAGGACGGTGTCATTGCGGATTTTAATGTAACCGCGCAAATGCTTCGGGAAATCATGAAAAAAGCAAGTAAGGCATTAGGCTTATCGATTCGAAAGCCTAGTGTAGTGGTCTGTACACCATCAGGTTCCACATCAGTTGAGAGAAGGGCCATTCAGGATGCTGTCAAAAGCTGCGGAGCCAAACAGGTCCACCTTATCGAGGAACCAGTAGCGGCAGCAATCGGCGCAGGCCTGCCTGTCGAAGAGCCCATTGCCAATGTCATCGTTGATATCGGCGGCGGCACGACTGAGGTCGCAATCATATCTTATGGCGGCGTCGTTTCTTGTAATTCAATTAGAATTGGTGGAGATCAATTGGATGAAGATATCAGCCAATATGTTAGAAAAAAACATAATGTGCTGATCGGGGAAAGAACAGCCGAGGAAATAAAAAAAGAAATTGGCTACGCACTCGTTGAACATCCTGTGATCACCATGGAAGTTAGGGGCCGCGATCTTGTAACGGGTCTTCCAAAGCCGATTACAATATCATCCACTGACATCCAGGAAGCCATCCAAGAATCGCTTCTTCATATATTGGAAGCAATCAGGGCCACTTTGGAAGACTGTCCTCCTGAATTAAGCGGGGATATCGTCGATCAAGGTGTCATTTTATCCGGCGGGGGTGCACTTCTCAACGGGATACAAGAATGGCTGACGAATGAAATTGTCGTCCCAGTCCAACTTGCAGATAATCCGCTTGAATCAGTTGCCATCGGAACAGGGCTTTCACTTGAGGTCATTCACAAATTACAAAAAGCCGTATATTAAAATGATGAAGGAATCCCAACTTGGGGTTTCTTTTTTTTATCTACAAAGCCTGATGTTCCCATGATGATAATCTCCACATTTTAGTTAAATAACTCCCTGATATATTTTACCTCGTTTGGGTAGAGAATAAGGAAAATGGTTTTTAGTTCGACAGTATGCGTTGCTTTTTGGGAAAGATTATTTCTCCAGGACTAAACTCATGCAATGTAACATAAGTTGTGATACAATATAATTATGTTACATTGGTGAAAGGAGAAGATCTTATGGAATATGTAGAAGCCTTTAAGGATATCAATCAGATCAGCAAAATTAAAACATACTTACGAGCTCATTCCAGTCGGGATTATTTATTGTTCGTACTTGGCATCAATACAGGTATGAAGATAAATGAAATGCTCGAAATCACCGCCGCCAACGTTCTTGATGAAACTGGAAAAATCAAGGAGTTCTATGAGCAACGGATGGAAAATGACGAGGTCAACCAAATTTATTTGAACCTGAAAGTCCGAACTGCCTTACAAGAATACCTTAAAGGTTCGAAGGTTATCGAAGGTCAGTTTTTATTTCTTTCCCCTAAGACGAAAAAGCCGATTACACGTCAACAGGCGCACCGGATTATCCATGATGCTGTGGAAGGTGCAGGTCTGACGGGTAAATTCGGAGCAAGTTCGATGCGTAAAACTTTTGGCTACCATGCCTATAAACAAGGAGTTTCACTAGCCTTGATACAAAAGCATTACCATCATTCAAGTCCATCGGAGACATTAAAATACATCGGCATATCCAAGGAGAAGAAATTCAAGACGAATATTGACGTTAACTTATAACATTCTGCTATCTTCTGTAAACTCTAACCAACATTTTAAGGAGGAATTCCAGTGAGAATTAGAGAAAGTGAACTTCCTGGTATTGGTCAAAAATTTGAAATCATAACAAGGAATGATGAAAAGTTAGTAATCGTTATTCACGATGACGGCCGTCGGGAATTGTACCATTTTGATAGTGAACATGAAGACGTCATATCGAGCATCACCCTTAACGATCAAGAATCACGGCAAATGGCTTCCATCATAGGCGGAATGGTTTATAAACCACAAGCACTTGAAACGATTGAAATGTCATTGGGAGACTTAGTGATTGAATGGTTCAAAGTGGAACCTGGTTCCAAGGCCATCAATCAAACGATCGGTTCGATAGATATCAGGAGCAATTATAACGTAACCGTCATTGCCCATTCGAAAAAAGGAAAAAAACAACTGAATAATCCTGGTCCCGACTCTATCATCGAAACAGGCGATACCCTTGTGATATCCGGGGAAAGAAAAGATATCCGTAACCTGACAAGAGAATTATTGACCGACGAAAGGAGTGACTAAGCTCATATGGACCATTTAGTCTTTGAAGTGGGAACTGCCCTACTTCTAGTAGCATTGGCTGCTCTCGTTGCAGGTAAATTTAAAATCTCAAATGTTCCACTATTAATTATCATCGGGATGCTCGTTGGCCCTCATGCCCCACAATTCGGATTAATTGACCTACGTTTCATTGAAAGTGATGAAATCATAGCGTTCCTCGGACGTGTCGGTATCTTATTCCTTCTTTTTTACTTAGGTCTGGAATTTTCCGTTAAAAAGCTTATGAAGTCCGGGAAAAATATCGTGACAGGCGGAACGTATTACATTGTAATCAACGCCGGATTAGCCTTTGTATATGGTTTCCTTCTCGGTCTTCCTTTAAAAGAAGTACTAATATTAACGGGGATAATCAGCTTTTCATCCAGCGCCATTGTGGCAAAGGTGCTTGTGGACCTTAAAAGGACCGGGAACAATGAAACGGAGCTTATCCTTGGCATCATCATGTTTGAAGATATCTTCCTCGCTGTTTATTTATCAGTCGTATCCGGATTGGTATTAAGCTCCTCTGGTTCCATTTGGGGAACGTTACTTTCTACTTTTATCGCGATTGGGTATATGCTTGTATTTTTTGTTATCGCCCGGAAAGCATCTGGGATCCTTAACAAATTATTCAATATAACCTCTGATGAGATTTTTATCATCGTCGTGTTCGCTTTACTATTCTTCATTGCAGGTTTCTCGGAAACGATTCATGTTGCGGAAGCCATTGGTGCATTACTGCTCGGCCTAGTCTTTTCTGAGACGGAACACAGCGACAGGATTGAGAAACTTGTCATTCCCTTTAGAGACTTCTTCGGTGCCATATTCTTCTTTAGCTTTGGATTGAGTATCGATCCGACGACGCTTGGTGGAGCTGTCTGGATGGTTCTTGGAGCTGTCATCATCACTATAATCGGTAACTTTGTTGCTGGTATGATTGCCGGACGCAAATCCGGTTTATCTCACAGAGCTTCCGCAAACATCGGTTTAACGATCGTTTCACGTGGCGAATTCTCCATAATTTTGGCAAACCTAGGCATTGCCGGCGGTTTAATGCCTATACTAACCCCGTTCGCGGCACTTTATGTTTTGACCTTAGCGATTCTTGGGCCGATCCTTACAAAAGAATCCAAACACATCTATAATATCCTAAATAAAGTCTTCAAATGGACCCCTCCTAAGGTTCCAAAGGAACAGGGAAAAGAAGTGCAATAGATAAAAAAGCCAGTCAAGCTGTCTGGCTTTTTTTCTGTTTACCTATAATAACACACTCGAAATAACTTCCATAATTTACTAGTTGTTATTATACTTGTTATAAAGGGGGCAAAAATCATGAATCTTTCTTCGAAAAGAGCCATTAGATATTTAATATTTCTAGTAGTATTATCGGGCGTATTATTCATAGGATTAAAGTACCAACAGCACCTATTTAAGCTTAGCCGCGAAACATATGAGATTAAGGGGTACTTGTTGTTCGAATCTTCATTCCCGATTTTCCTGGGCATGGTACTCGCCATTCCCCGAATTCTGCAAATTTTTTCAAAAAAAGGGCATTTGAAAGTGAATTGGCTAAGAATAGTCATCCTTGGCTTGCCATTCCTTTACTTCGCCATCATTCCGATTTTGTATTTCTCTGAAGCAGTTAAAATTGATTTGCCCCTCTCTAAGCTGGTTTTTGGTTATTTCGGCGTAAATGGATCCACCACATTAAATACGATCACTGGAGTAATTGCAGGTTATATCATTGTTACAAGCTTCTACAAGCGGGCGGATTAAACATGAAAGGGACTTCTTCTTTGGAAGCCCATTTCAATTTCTTTTAATTTTTGAGGATTAACTTACATGAACAGAGGGAAAAGAAGCAGATAACCTAAGTAACTATTCAGGAGTGATGCGAATGAATAAGTCGATTAAATTTTCAAAGGAACTGATTAAAGAAATAAAGGAAGATCGTGTAACGGGGCTGGCCGCTGAACAAGCTTATTACTATTTACTCGCACTATTCCCTTTACTCATTTTACTGCTGTCCATATTACCTTACCTGAATATTGATATTCAGACAGCCCTGGACACGATAAAAACCTTCATGCCTACGGAAACGATGGAAGTCATCGAGAAAAATATCATCAACATATTATCTGAACGGAACGGCGGATTACTGACTTTTGGTTTCCTTGGCACCATATGGTCTGCTTCCAACGGAATGAATGCATTCATCCATTCCATGAATATCGCTTATGATGTTGAAGAAACAAGGAATTTCCTTAAAGCCCGCTTCATCTCCATTATGTTGACATTAGGCTTGGTTGTAGCATTCATCGTCATGTTGGGTCTCCCAGTCTTCGGAAAAGTCATCATCGATATATTACAGCAAGTCATTCCGATTCCTGAAGAAATGCAAATTTTATTCAGCTTATTACGGTGGATTATCGCGGTTGCAGTCATCTCACTCGTCCTGACTTTTCTATATCGCTTTGCACCTAATAAAAGTTTTCCCATTAAACATGTCATCCCCGGGGCAGTGACCGCAACTGTACTTTGGCTGGGAATATCACTTGGATTTTCATTCTATGTCAGTAACTTTGCCAACTATTCTTCCACATACGGCAGTTTAGGAGGCGTCATCATCTTGATGCTATGGCTGTATTTGAGTGGTCTGATCTTTGTGATTGGCGGAGAAATAAATGCAATCCTTCATCGCCAAAATTCCATTCCAAAAAAACAGTCACGTACGATCGTACATCCTGTCCCGCTTAAAAGATAAAATCATGAATTTCGATGGAAGAAACTAAGAAAGCGGCTATCCCATTCGGACAGCCGCTTTTCCTATTCACCCTTTATTGACAAACTCTTCATATCTCTCATCATGGGCCAGCCATGCCGCATATTTCCGCTTCATGTATTTTTCCGCTTCCCCAAATGTATCGAATGTTTTTTTCTGTTGTTTTCCGTTGATTTCAACAATCCATTCCTCTTCTTCATCTTCATAGATGAATATGTCCTGTTTTTCTCTTGTTGAATATAGGCATCCCTCTGGGGATTCTTTTACATTCAATTGATTTTTATGTGCATCGCGTTTAAGAGGCTCGGCAAAGAAGGTCTTTTCGACATATTGACTATATGCCTTTTCGGACATGGTACAACCGGCGGCTTTTTGATGGCCACCCCCATCGTACTTGCCAGCAACTTCAGAAACATCTATGTCATCGTGGATTGTCCGGAAGCTGATTCTTTTACTTCCGACCATCAGGATTGCGATATAATCCAAATGTGAGAATTCTTTCGACAGTTCGTTTCCAAGTTCTGAGTGATATGACTCTGCGTGGACCACACCAGCTGTATGTGGACCGACCGTAGCTTGATAAACTTCTCTTTTTTTCCTGTTTATGTACCGATCTACTCGACTTTCTTCTACATTTAGAAGCGTTTGCTCCACTTCGTCAAAAGTGAAACTTTCAGCAGTAGAAAGCTTATTTGCGATTTTCATTTCGAATTCCTCTATCGGAATCATGAAAAACAGGTCATTCAACCGTTTTGCCGTTGAATTTTTATTTACTTCCCATTCCCAAGTATCGTATTGACGGACCAATTCAACGAATTCAGCGACAATATTTGAAGGTTCCAGCAATTTATTTTCAACTGCATACTGATAGAATAATGAAGTTGCTGCCGTCTGTTTACCGTCTTCCTGTTCGACAGTTACAGATGCCCAATCATGCTCGTTCAAATGCAGTGCTGACTTATGATGATCGATCAGAAGCGCTTTGCCTCCGTCTTCCACAAACTGCGTAATCATTTTTTCGTTATCTTCATCAACCGATAGATCAGTAACAATCAATGTATCCTCAATCTTTGCCTGCTCAAGAAATGCTCCTACATTTTGATTAAGGCGACCGATTGAATTATAACTAACCACTACTTCTTCTCCGAATGCCAGCTTAGCGACAATGCCGCAGCCGACTCCATCTAAATCATTATGTGTAAAGAGATGGTACACACAAACCCCTCCTAATAACTAATAATTTTACTTTTCCCTAAAGACAGGAATTTCAATTGCAATCTTTACAATTGTAGCATAATCATATCCGCATATTTTATCATGCTTTCATTACGCGATGCTTTTGTTCGGTTTTTTTTTCGAAAAACCACTAATGATTCATTATTTCATAGAAATTATACCCAAATATAATGAAAACACATTACTTTGAAATTGTATTTCCATGTCTTCCTTTAAAACTGACAGGGCAGCACAGTTAACCTTTAATGATTCAGACATCTCCCCGTTAGTGACTACTTAAAGTCTTACCCTATCCATCTTTCTAGGTCCCTCCCAATAAGTGGCCATATCCATTTTCAAGATTGTCCATACAACAGGGGAAAAATAGGAAGTCACAAATGCTTCATTGACCTTAAAATCCGGCACATCAAAAAGCCGCAGGGAATGTTATTCCCTGCGGCTTTCCTGATGTGAAATCACTGTTCTATCAATTTTCCAAGGTTGGCCATTTCAATGGCACTAACGGCAGCTTCATAGCCTTTGTTACCTGATTTTGTTCCGGCACGTTCAATGGCTTGTTCAATGTTCTCAGTTGTCAACAAACCGAAGATAACCGGTACACCTGTGTCCAAAGAAACGGAAGCCATGCCTTTAGCTGCTTCATTGCAGACATAATCATAATGTGAAGTGGCACCCCTGATTACCGTTCCAAGTCCGATAACCGCATCGTATTTACCCGTATTCACAAGTTTCTTCGCAATTAACGGAAGTTCGAAAGCACCCGGCACCCACGCGATGTCAACATCATTTTCATCAACGCCATGACGCTTAAGGCCATCCAATGCCCCTCCTAAAAGCTTGCTTGTGATAAACTCATTAAATCTTCCTACCACGATTCCGACTTTCAATCCTGATCCTATTAATTGTGCTTCAATAACTTTCCCCATGTCCAATTCCTCCTAATTTTAAAAAACATTTTTTTCATTTAAAGATTAATTTCGCTAAAAATCCTTCAAGCATTCGGGATGTTCAGTTCAAGTGCCTGTTTCCCGATTGTATCACTTTGTTCAAGATACCGAATCAAATCGGCTATCGTAATGAACTTCAGGTTAAATTTCCCAGCGATGACTTCTAAATCGGATACGCGTGCCATCGATCCATCATCATTCATGATTTCACATATGACACCAGCTGGAGCGGCACCGCATAATTTTGCCAAATCCACCGAAGCCTCCGTATGTCCTGCCCTCCTTAATACGCCGCCTTCTTTAGCGACTATCGGAAAAGTGTGACCAGGCCTTTGAAAATCTTCAGCAACCGAATCTTCTTTAAGAAGCTCAAGAATGGTCAAGGACCGTTCAAAAGCACTTATTCCTGTGGAAGTGCTTTTATGATCGACACTAACCGTAAAGGCAGTACCATGATGATCGGTATTTTCTCCTACCATAGGATGCAGGTTCAATTTCCCTGCCAGTTCTTCTGTAATGGTTGTACATATCAAACCTCGTCCATGAGTCGCCATGAAATTGATCGCTTCCGGCGTAGCCTTTTCGGCCAACAAGACGAAATCCCCTTCGTTTTCACGGTCTTCATCATCGGATACGATTACTACCTTGCCAGCTTTCAAATCCTCGATCGCTTCTTCAATTGTATGGAACATCATTACACCGCCCTTTTATTAGAATCCGTGCTCTGCCAAAAACTCTAAATTCAGTCCTGGTTTTGAATCGCCATTTTTCATTTGATGTATAATATATTTCCCTATCATGTCGTTTTCAATGTTAACGATATCGCCAGCCGCTTTTTGTCCCAATACGGTGTCCTGATGAGTCAATGGAATCAGAGATACAGTCAAAAGGTTTCGTTCAATTCCAAATATCGTCAGGCTCGTTCCATCAATGGCTACAGAGCCTTTTGGAATGCAAAAGGCACTGAGCCCTTCTTCCAATTGGATTACATAATATACGGCATTTTCTTTTCGTTCTTTTTTTATGATTGTTCCGGTCCCGTCGATATGACCTGAAACAAAATGACCGCCAAACCTTCCCTGTGCACTCATGGCTCGTTCGAGATTCACAGGTGATCCCAATTTTAACGTCCGGATCGAGGAAGCTTTGACCGTTTCCGGCATTACGTCGACCGTAAACAAACTTTTCGTGAAGGACGTTACCGTTAAGCAGACCCCGTTGACTGAAATACTATCCCCCAGATGAACATCTTCAAGGATTTTTTCAGAACGGATCGACAACTCCATACTGCTTTTCCCTTTTTTCAAGGAATGGACGGTACCGATATCCTCGATGATTCCCGTAAACATGTTTTTCCCCCTTTTATAAAATATAAAAAACCCCTTAGGATGACCTAAGGAGTTAACAGGAGAAATGAGTGAAAAAAACTGTATACCTAAAAGGCCTAATATTTTCTTTTTTGAAAAATTAGGCGTACGTATACACTTGGGTTCCACACGTCCTTCTCCCATCCAGACTTTACTGTCGGCTTTGGAATCTCACCAAATCCTGCCTTTATCAGGCTCGCGGGCTTAGAATTTCTTCATCACCGCCGGTTGGGATTTTCACCCGACCCCGAAGGACTAAAATAATATGAATCTTTGAATATTTTATCACCTTAAAGTGAGGATGTAAAATTTCTAAACTTAAATGGTTCATTTGTTACAGGAACTCCCTCACTTTATGGAAAAATGAAATTCCGCTCCAAGTAACTTCGATGTGCTCCAA
This sequence comes from Peribacillus sp. CSMR9, assembly GCF_033141925.1. NCBI lineage: Bacteria > Bacillati > Bacillota > Bacilli > Caryophanales > Bacillaceae > Peribacillus > Peribacillus sp. CSMR9. The sequence goes on along the minus strand of NZ_JAOPHO010000006.1, from coordinate 59,074 downwards.
AAGGTTAACCGGGCCTAATTGGTGGAATAGGTTATAGGGATTACAATTCAAACAAGGAGGAAGCCCAAGCTTATTGCCATCAACAATTTGCTTTTCTTTCTATTCGTCGTCACGATGAATTTTTTAGCCAATTTCCTGCCTTTGAACGGCCGAACATCTGGAGAGATTTCCGATAAACTGGATGTCCTCTTCACTCCTGCCGGTTATGTATTTTCCATATGGGGTTTAATCTATTTTCTGCTCGCCATCTGGGTATTCAGGCAGTTTTTAAGTAAACATCAAAACAGCCCTGCCAATAAGGCATCCTTCCCTTGGTTCGCTTTAAGCTGTGTCCTAAATGGCGCTTGGCTTTTGGCTTGGCATTACGAACGATTTTTGTTATCCGTATTCATTATCATTGCTCTTTTGGCTATATTATTGGTCAGTTATACAAGCATTAAAAAAGTGGAGCATACTCCTTTCGACCTATTTCCGTTTTCCGTTTATACCGGCTGGGTGAGTGTTGCAGCCATCGCCGACATTTCTTATTACCTTACCTATATCGAATGGGACGGTTTTGGGATTTCCAGTGTAGCTTGGACGATCGTTTTGCTGATTGCAGCAACAATCCTGGCCTTTGTCTTTTCTGGTAAAAACCGGGATTGGTGCTATCCTCTCGTATTCGTTTGGACGTTCATTGGCATCCGGATCCGAAATGGTGCGCCCTGCCAGGTAATCACAGACATTTCTTATATTCTGGCTGCTCTCCTTTTTATCGTGTCGATCACGACCTTCATTAAAAATCGGAAGAACTGATAGGGAAATCTGGTGGTCTAAAAAGCTTGCTGAAGATCGTGCCAGATGTCCTGCCAAGCTTCAAGGCCAACTGAGAGACGGACCAGTTGGTCACTGATGCCCATTTGTTCCCGCGATTCTTCAGGAACGGCAGAATGCGTCATGGTAGCGGGATGCTGGATCAATGTCTCGGCATCCCCTAGACTGACGGCAATTTTGATAAGTTTCAATTTATTGAGGAATTCCTGTGCATCCTGTTTTGTACCATGCAATTCGAAAGAGATAAGGCCGCCTCCGTGTTTCATCTGTTTTTGCATTATATAATGATCCGGTGAAGCTTCATCACCTGGATAATATACCTTTTTCACCTTTGGATGTTTCACAAGTTCATGAAAGATGTTCATTGCATTGGCTGAGTGACGGTCCATCCTGACAGGCAAGGTCTTTAACCCCCGCAATAGTAACCAGGCATCGAATGGTGAAATGATTCCACCGATATCCTTCTGTGTAGTCCCAGCTACCTGATTAATAAAGTCCTTCTTACCAACGACAAGGCCCGCAACGACATCCCCATGTCCGCAAAGATATTTCGTAGCACTATGAAGGACGATATCACACCCATATTCAAGGGGTCTCTGTAAGTAGGGTGTCGAAAACGTATTATCGACTACAATCGTCACATTATATTCCTTCGCTACTCTCACTACCATCTGTAAGTCAATCATTTTCATCGTCGGATTGATCGGGGTTTCTACATAAATGCAGGTCGTTTCCGGCCGAATCATTTTCCTTACCTTTTCTTCTGTATCCATTTCACAAAAATCATGAGTGATGCGGTATTTATTTTTCATTAACTGCAGAAGGCCAAAAGTACAACCATATAAACCCTGTGAACACAGGATGTGGTCATCCGTTTTAGTTAAGGCAAAAAGCACCGCAGAAACTGCAGCCATACCTGATCCGAAAGCAAGGCCAGCTTCCCCGCCTTCCAAAGCGGCAATCTTTTCTTCCAGCACTTGTACCGTCGGATTTCCAAGGCGTGAATAAATATATCCATCTTCTATACCGGCAAAACGCCGTTCCCCTTGCTCGGCCGTTTCAAAAGTGAATGTTGAGGTTTGGAATAATGGTGTTGCCAAGCTTCCTAAATGCTTCTTCGAGTCATATCCTTCATGTATGACTGCCGTTTCAAACTGTTTATACTTTCCTGTCATAACATCTCCTCCTAACCTATGTCTATTGATATCATATGTCAAAAATCCACATAAAGGAAGCGTTTTCATACATAGATATCCCTGTTGTAAAAACCCATAATTTAGTATGTGTGATATAATTTCACAATCTGGTATTTATAGTTGAAGACTTCGGGAGGGCACAAGATGAACAAATTCATTTTTGGTTTTCTGGTCATTTTAACGACTGCGTTAATGGGTTCTTCATTCGCTATAGGAAAAATTGGCTTAGCGTATACTTCCCCAATGTTACTTGCAGCGATTCGGTTCATCCTAGCAGGTTTCATCATGGCCATTGTCGTCAAGCTCATCAAACGCCCGCATCCAAAAAAGATCAAGGATTGGTCAAAATTGAGTATCATCGGTTTTTTCCAGACGGCTGGTGTAATGGGATGCATCTTTGTAGGTTTAAGGACCATTTCAGCCGGGGAACTTTCGATCTTGACATTCATGAACCCATTATTAGTGGTCATTTTTGGAACGCTATTTCTTAGAACGATTTACACCTTGCAACAATGGTCGGGAGTTTTGCTCGGTTTTATTGGCGTTTTTATCACAATGGGGGCACATCTTGATTTGAAGACCGGTACTCTTCTTGGATTAATGTCAGCCATTTCGTGGTCCATTGCGACCCTATTGATGAAAGTTTGGGGACATACCTTCGACACTTGGGTCATGTCAGCCTATCAAATGCTGTGCGGAGGTTTTCTCCTGCTCATTGGATCATTTCTTTTTGAACAGCCCTTTTTCAAGTTTTCCCAGGCATCCATCCTTATTTTGTTATGGCTGGCCATCATGGCATCCATCGTTCAATTTTCTGTTTGGTATTTCCTATTACAAAAGGGGGATTCAGCCAAAACGAGCGCCTTTCTATTTCTAGCTCCCTTTTTTGGTGTCCTATCTGGCTACCTCTTGCTGGATGAGCCTGTTCACTGGTACGTTGCGGTTGGAGGTTCACTCATTTTCATCGGCATATTTTTGGTTAACTGGGAATCCCACCATACAGTGGAAAAGGCATGTAGAGTGGATTCTGCAAAATGAATATCCACTTTAATTTCAAGACGAGAAGGAGTTCAGGCATGTTTGCGGATTGTATCTGACTCCTGCAAAAAAAAGAGACAGCCGCAACGGCCATCCCTTTTCCCCAACTCATTCATCGACTACGATGTTTCCACCATAGAAAGTTACTCTCGTTAATGGAATCTCCAGTTCACGAGCCATTTTTTTCAACTCTCGCTCTTCTCTTTCCGTTACGATTGAAATAACAGTGCCATCTGCACCTGCACGCCCTGTTCTCCCTGATCTATGGATATATTGATCGATGTTGTCAGCCATATCAATATGAACGACTGCTGTGAGGCCTTTTATATCTAGCCCTCTTGCCGCTACATCCGTTGCGATCAACATCGGGGATTTTCCGGAACGAAGCTTGCGCAGCGCCTTCTCCCGGTCGACTTTATTGGATTCCCCGTGAAGCACACCCATTTCAACACCTTTATAACTCAGCTTTTCATGTAGGACGCTCAGCTCTGCTATATCGTTAAGGAAGGCAAGGGCCTTCACATCTTTAAGTCTTGTGATTTTCTCAAGAATCTTGGATTTTTCCCGTCTCTCTACAACAAAGTAAAGATGGTCCACTTTCGATTCCATTTTTTCATGCTTATCGACCTTGATCATTTCGGGTTCATTCATGAATCCTCTGGCCGCTTTTTCCGTTTCCTCTGGCAGGGTTGCCGAAAATACCATGATTTGCCGGTCTTTTAGCGTTGTTTTGATAATATTATTGATCGTTCCCATATGCTCTGGAGTGATCAATTGGTCACCTTCATCAAGTACAATCGTCTTAACTTCATGCATCTTCAATTTTTTTTGGGCAATCAATTCGTAAATCCGTCCTGGTGTTCCAGCAATGACCTGTGGATGCTTCTTCAGTTTGTCCAACTGCCTTTTTACATTAGCACCGCCGATGAATGCTGCACCATTTATACCGCTTCCCTCTGACCAAATGCGAATTTCTTCATTGATTTGCATGACCAGTTCACGTGATGATGCTAAAATCAAAGCTTGGGGCGATTTTTTTTCAGGATCTATCTTTTCTAGCAATGGCAGTAAATAAGCTAAAGTTTTTCCGGTTCCAGTCGGTGATTCAGCCAAGATGTCTTTTCCCTCAACAATCACGGGAATCGCTTTCGTTTGAATCGGGGTAAGTTGTCCGAACCCGGATTTTTTCCAGACCTCTTGTATATATGGTTTTCTATCGTTCACTAATGCAGGTAATTCGCTCATATCGTTCTCCTTTAATATAAAACTTTTCCTATCTTTCATAGTACCATTTATTCTTGTCCAGTAGCCAACGGAATACGAATTGTAACCCTCGTTCCTTTGTTTATCTCACTTTCAAAATGCATTTCCCCATCAAGGCGATGAACGATCTTCCGGCAAATCGCAAGCCCGATCCCTGTGCCCTTTTCCTTTGTCGAATAGAAAGGTTCACCAATCCGTTCAAGGCGCTCGGGTACCATTCCTATACCATTATCACTCACGCTGACTACAGCTTGATCATCGATGATTTGCAGCGACAGATCAATTTTCCCATTTCCGTCAATCGCTTCAATGCTGTTCTTGACAATATTGATTATCAACTGTTTAAGTTCGATTGTATCAGCCATAATATAAATCGGTACAGCGGTTTTAACCCTGAACCCCATCTCGATATTATTCAAATTCGTCTCTGCTTTCATTAACGTGAATACCTGTTGTAAACTGTCGGCAAGATCAACCCTTTGGAAAGCGACATCCTGTTTTTTTCCGAGAACCAACAGTTCACTCGAGATTATATTAATTCGATCAATTTCCTTTAACATGATATCAGAATGCAGCGGATTGACTTCCTTCGTCATATCCATTAACTGTACGAATCCTTTTAACGATGTCAGCGGATTCCTTATCTCATGTGCCACGGCCGCGGCCAGATGTCCGATTACGGATAGCTTTTCAGACATGATCATCAATTCCTCTTCGCGCCGTGATTCAGTAATATCCCTAACGATTGCATATACTCCAAGCAACTCCGCTTGTACGATGATCGGTAAAAAGGTTACACGGATTATCCGCTCTTCACCACTCTTATTCTGAATGGTCGTTTCGAATTTTACCGCCTCGCCTTTAAGGGACTGTATAAAGAAAACAGATACCTTTTCCCTTTCATTCCAGTTGATGAGATGCTTCGCATTCTTGCCTTTCAAATTGTCACTGTTATTACCTAACAGCTTTTCAGCTTCCGGGTTAATCGAAACGACATTACCTTCGAGATTCAGTTCAAGGACACAATCCGGGTTATGGTTGAACAGCGACTGATACTGTTCATCCTTCAGATTAAATTCCTGTTGGGACCTCAACATTTTCCCTGTCCAATACCTAATTATGAAGTATAAGAAAAGCCCGGTTATGAAAATGAAAATCCACCCTTTGGAATGTTGAAACATTGCATATATCTGAACATCTTCCTTTGCCTGTGTCATAGAGATATAATCCGTAACGATAATCCATAAGACCCCAATGATTATATATATAATAGCCACTTTACATGCAATTTTATGAGATTGGTTCATGTTTTATCCTTTGTATTGTTTTTTGGTTTATTATTCCCAAATCACTCAAAAAAAGCCCTCATGTTTTCAACATAAGGACTCTTTGGATATTGTATCATATATATTGCATTCATTGTTTCATATCTCTAAAAAATCCAGCACCATTTAACTGGACTGTTTCAAAGGATCAAGAGAGGTTTTTGATGGCCTGATTGAATTCCTCTTCTATATCTTTTGAAGGCTTGGCCGATAATAAGCTGAAGACAACCACCGCTATTGTACCAGCAATGAAACCGGGAATGATTTCGTATACTTCAGAGAACTTATCGATCATTTCCCAGATGATCACGGTTGCGGTACCGATAATCATTCCCGCCAGTGCTCCCCATTTCGTCATTCGCTTCCAGTACAGGCTTAACAAAATGACCGGACCGAAAGCCGCTCCAAAACCAGCCCATGCGTAACCCACCAGTTTAAGAATCGTACCACTGGGATTAAAAGCTAAAACGAGGGCTATGGCAGCAATTGCCAAAACGCCGAACCGTCCCACCAGCACTAATTCCTTATCCGATGCATTTGGCCGAATGAACTGCTTATAGAAATCATCCGTCAGAGCACTTGCCGAAACTAACAGCTGAGACGCAATCGTACTCATGACCGCTGCTAAAATCGCCGCCAACAAGAAACCTGTAATTAAAGATGGAAACAGTTCTTTAGCTAAAATGATGAAGACAGACTCTGCATTTCTTTCCCCTAAAGGACTGCCTGTCAGGTTAAAATAAGCAATCCCTACCAATCCGGTGAACATGGCTCCTACGATAGCAAAAATCATCCAGCCCATACCGATTCTTCGTGCACTTTTCAAATCTTTAACAGATGAAACCGCCATGAATCGAACGATTATATGAGGCTGCCCGAAATAACCAAGTCCCCAAGCCAGAAGTGATATGATGCTGATGGTTGATGTTCCTTCAAAAGCATGCAATAAATTCGGGTTAATCGATTTTATTTCATTGAAGGTAGGATCCCAGCCACCAATATTTACAATCGTGACAACTGGTACTAGAATTAAGGCAATGAACATAATCGTGCCTTGTACGAAATCCGTCCAGCTAACTGCCAGAAATCCGCCAAATAATGTATAAAGAATAACGACGCTCGCCGTCAGCCAGATGCCCCACCGGTAATCCATACTGAAAGCCGAGCGGAAAAGCTCCCCGCCTGCTACCATCCCTGAAGATGTGTAAAAGGTGAAGAAAATTAAAATGACCGATGCTGATACCACTTTTAAAATCCGGGATTCATCTTTAAAGCGATTTCCCAGAAAGTCGGGAATCGTAATCGAATTGTCCGCTACTTCCGTATATGTCCGAAGTCGAGGCGCCACGAATAACCAGTTTAAATAAGATCCTGCACACAGGCCGACGACAATCCATCCAGCACTTAAACCGCTTATGTACATTGCACCTGGCAGACCCATCAATAGCCAGCCGCTCATGTCGGATGCGCCTGCACTCAGTGCAGTTACAGCTGGGCCCAGGTTCCGTCCACCAAGCATATAATCTGTTAAGTTGGCCGTTTTCCGATAGGCGAAATAACCAATTAACAGCATACCTACCATGTATATCCCAATTGATATTATAATTCCATAATCCAAAAATGAATCCTCCTATTTCTTATTGGTTTTGTGATAATTATAGGTTAATTTTCATCTTGTAAGCTTATCAGAAAAAAAAACATATGTTAAGAAGTTCTTGCACCTTTCAATGATTTCACTTTCAATATAATTAAGATATAAATGAATTTTGGATTCATTTATGAGATTAGATTATTAGGAGGAATACGCCCATGCAATCCTATATCGATCAGTCAGATGGAGTCTTTCCCTCTGTTTGCTCGCTTGACTGTCCTGATCAATGCGGTTTACTGCTGCACAAAAAAGACGGGAAAATCATTAAAGTCCTGGGGGACCCTGATCACCCAGTCACCAAAGGGAATATTTGCAACAAAGTCCGAAACATGACTGCCCGCCTATATGACCCCAATCGCTTAAAGCAGCCATTAAAGCGCATCGGCCCGAAAGGAGAAGGGAATTTCACTCCAATCAGCTGGGAAGAGGCCATTGACACAATCACTTCAAAGTGGAAAGAACTGATCGAAATGCATGGTCCTGAAAGCATACTTCCCTACAGCTTTTATGGAAACATGGGCAACCTCAGCGCAGAGGGGATGGATCGGCGTTTTTTTCACAAACTCGGTGCAAGCATGCTTGAGCGCTCCATCTGTAATGCGGCCGGCTCAGTCGGATACAGCTATACAATGGGTGGTTCATTCGGCATCGACCCTGAAGAAACGATTCATACAAAGCTTTTCATCCTGTGGGGCATTAACGCCGTGAGCACAAATATGCACCAAGTTACGCTTGCCCAGCAAGCCCGAAAAAACGGGGCCAAAGTAGTTGTCATTGACGTACATAAAAACCAAACCGGTAAGTGGGCAGATTGGTTCATACCGATTCTTCCTGGTACAGACACTGCCCTCGCCCTCGGTTTAATGCATATACTATTTGACGAGAATCTAGTCGATCAGCCTTTTCTCGATGAATACACAGTGGGTGCTGCTGAATTGCGCGAACACGTCCGCCAATATGAGCCTGCGACCGTCTCCGCGATCACTGGCGTTCCAATTGATGACTTATATGAATTAGCCAGGATGTATGGCACCACCACTCCATCATTCGTTCGCATAGGCAATGGCCTGCAGCACCATGACAATGGCGGCATGGCAGTACGTACCATTGCCTGCCTGCCTGCACTTACCGGACAATGGATGGTGGAAGGCGGCGGAGCCATCAAAGGGAATTCAGGCTATCTTGCTTTTAATACAAATGCCTTAAGACGTCCTGATTTATTGAATAATAAAGCTACCCGGACCATTAATATGAACCAAATCGGTCAAGCTCTTTTGGAAAAGGATAACCCGATTAGATCCATGTTTGTATACGGCTCCAACCCAGCACTTGTCGCTCCGAATGCAAATAAAGTGAAGCAAGGTTTAATGCGGGAAAATCTATTCACAGTGGTCCATGACCTATTCTTAACCGAAACGGCCATGTATGCTGACCTTGTCCTCCCTGCCACATCATCTTATGAAACGGAGGATTTTTATAATTCTTACTGGCATAATTACGTCCAAATACAAAAACCTGTAGTCAATAAATATGGCGAGTCGAAATCGAATGTTGAATTGTTCAAACTTTTGGCTGTTGGAATGGGCTTTGAGGAACAAGCTTTTAGAGATTCAGAGGAAGAAATGATACGGCAGGCGCTGGATTTTCCCGATAACCCGCATTTAGATGGCATCACCTATGACTCCCTATCAAGGAATCAATTTGTCAAAGCAAAGATGCGCCGGATATTCCCAGGTAAACTACCGACACCTAGCGGAAAAATCGAACTTTACTCAGATCGGATGAAACTGGATGGATACCAGCCCCTGCCAACATATACGCCAATCATAAAAGACAGTGACCTGCCATTTTTATTCATACCGGCACCTAATCACAACTTCTTGAATTCAACCTTTTCAAATAATGCCAAACATATCTCCTTGGAAAAGGAACCGAAGCTGCACATGAATGCCGCTGATGCCAAAACATTAGGAATAGCTTCCGGAGATATGGTTAAAATCTGGAACGGACGCGGTGAATGTTTGCTCACCGCTGCTCCCGGTGAAAATGTGTTACCCGGCGTACTAGTCAGCCAAGGCTTATGGCAGAATACACCTGAGACCAAACAACACATCAATTCCCTTACCCCAGATCGCCTTTCAGATATGGGTAATGGCGCCGTTTTCTTTTCAGGACGGGTGGATCTTGAAAAAGTCCAGCAAAAGTAAATCAATGTCCAGCAACCTTTGAATATATCTCCGATTTTCGGATTTTATCTGCGGTTCTAGAAATATATCTGCTATTTCCGGATTTTATCTGTGATTCTAGAAATATATCTGCGATTTCCGGATTATATCTGCGATTCCAGAAATATATCTGCGATTTCCGGGATTTTATCTGCGATTCTCGAAATATATTCACGATTCTGGCATTATAACTGCGATTCCACAAAAAAAGGCTGTTCCCCAAGGAACAGCCTTTTCGTTAAGCTATTTACTCTTCATCAAACCAACCTGTTGGTTGAATATCCAAGTTGTTATTGATTTGCTTCACTTCCGTATAAGCCTCGTAACCAAAAGTGCCGAGTTCACGTCCATTTCCACTTTGCTTGAATCCTCCCCAAGGAGCTTCATTATAGGTCGGATGATATGAGTTTATCCAAGTGATGCCGGCACGCACTTTTTTTATGACACGGTATGCTTTTGCGATATCATTCGTGAACACCGCTCCCGCTAAACCATATTTCGTATCATTGGCAAGTCGAAGAGCTTCAGCTTCATCCTTGAACTTTTGAACGACAAGCACTGGGCCAAAAATTTCTTCCTGTACAATACGCATATCCGGTGTCGTATCAACAAAAATGGTAGGTTCGACAAAATATCCCTTTTCCAAACCGTTTCCTTTAATTCTATTCCCACCGACGATTAACTTGGCTCCTTCTTCCTTTCCAATTTGGATATACGATAATATTTTGTTCATATGTGCCTCTGAAACGACAGGGCCCATTTGGCTCTTTTCATCAGAACCTGAACCTACTTTGATCTTTTTTGCCTTCGCAGTAAGACTTGCAATGAACTGATCGTAAATGGACTCCTCCAAAAGTAACCGGGAGCCTGCTGAACAAACCTGTCCTTGATTACAGAAAATCCCATATAGAGCATAATCCACTGCAGTCTCAAAGTCAGAGTCCGCAAATACGATATTAGGCGATTTTCCGCCGAGCTCCAATGTCACCTTCTTCAGGTTACCTAGTGAAGCCTCCATGATCTTACGTCCTGTTTCCGTTCCACCCGTAAAGGCTACTTTATCGATTTCCTCATGTTCGGCAATGGCCTGTCCGACAACTGGTCCCGCTCCTAACACAAGGTTTGCGACACCTTTTGGCAATCCGACCTCATCCATGATTTCAAATAGTTTGACCGCTGTCACTGGTGTAACCTCCGATGGTTTGAACACAACTGAATTTCCTGCAGCAAGTGCCGGGGCCAGTTTCCAGGCTGACATCATTAGAGGGAAATTCCAAGGAACGATCTGCCCGCATACACCGATCGGTTCCCTTACGACCATCGCTTGCTGACCATCAGGAACTTCGTAAGTCTGACCAGTCGGTTTTGTAGCCAACCCTGCATAATATCTAAAACAGGCTGCTGAATCATCTATGTCATAACGAGCCTCACGCAACGGTTTCCCATTATCCAATGTTTCCAACGCAGCAAGTTCTTCAGCCTTTTCTTCTATTTTATCGGCAATTTTGAATAAAATGCGAGCTCGCTCCACTGCCGGAGTACCCCACCATCCACCTTCATAGAATGCATATTTCGCTGCTTCGACCGCTGCATCCACATCTTCCTGTGTGCCTTCCGCAGCTGTAGCAATGACTTCTCCCGTGGCCGGATTCAATACATCCCTCTTTTCACCTGAAGTCGAATTCACCCATTTTCCATTGATGAACATCTTTAAGTCCAGTGCTCCCGTTCCTTCCTTTTTCGTGTTATTTTGTAAAGTTTCCTGCATCTAAATTCCTCCTCGGTTTTAAGTTTTCTACCTATATATAACATGAGCAAGATTCATGCCAGTTTGAAATAATAGGGAAATCACGTTTTCTTCCCCTTTCCGGTCAACCATTTAAATTCATCCATGAATTACCTATTCATTTTTGCATACCACATGGGCAATCCTTCATCTCAGACTTTTTAAAGATTCCTAGAAAAATGAAACCCGCAGCTCAAAAAAAGAGATGAGCAGCTGCTCATCTCTTTTTTTGATTAATTTCGGTTAATAATGACCAGTTTCATTTCCGTCATTTCTTCAATGGCATATTTCAGCCCTTCGCGGCCCGTTCCGCTTTTTTTGACTCCGCCATATGGCATGTTGTCGACACGGTAAGTTGGGATATCATTAATGATAACACCGCCGACTTCCAATTTTTCTGCGGCAGAAAGAGCCAGATTGATATTTTCTGTGTAAATCCCGGCCTGCAATCCAAATTCGGAATCATTGACCAAATCAATCGCTTCCTCAACGGACGAAACCTTATTGATCAAAACAATGGGAGCGAAGACTTCCTGACATGATACCTTAAGCACTGCATCCACTTCCAGCAACACAGTCGGATGCAGGATATTCCCTTCAGATTTACCTCCTGCTGCAACAATCGCACCGTGTTGTCTAGCCTCACCGATCCAATCCAGGCTTCGCTGTACATCACCAGCGCTGATCAATGCCGAAATATCCACCGACGGGTCCAAAGAATCTCCAAGTTTCAAGCCATTTGTTGCTTCTATGAATTTTTTGACGAACTCATCATATACCTCTTCATGAACATATGCACGCTGTAAGGAAATACAGACCTGCCCTTGAAAAGCGAATGCTGCCGATACACAGCGTTGGATGATTTTGTCGATATTGATCCCTTTATCAACGATGACAGCCGCATTCGAACCTAGTTCAAGGCTCACTTTCTTTATTCCTGCCTTATTACGAATCCCGATTCCGACAGCCGGACTTCCAGTAAATGAAATGCTCTTCACCCGTGAATCGGTGACTAATTTATCACCAATAACCGAACCGCTTCCGGTAACTAAATTAAACGCACCTGCCGGCAAATCAGTTTCGGCTAATAGTTCAGCAAGAAATAGCGAAGATAGCGGTGTTTGGCTCGCAGGTTTCAGGACAAGTGTATTTCCGGCAGCAATGGCTGGGCCTACTTTATGGGCTACAAGGTTCATCGGAAAATTAAATGGAGTAATCGCACCCACAACGCCTAGAGGCTCACGGACGGTGTATCCTATTCTTCCCTCTCCGTCAGCTGTAGCATCCATCGTCAATGTTTCTCCATGAATCCTTTTGGCTTCCTCTGCTGCAAATTTATATGTGGCAATCGTCCTGGATACTTCAACCATTGCCGTTTTAATCGGTTTCGCTGCCTCTTTAGCAATTATTTCAGCAGCCTCGTCTTTGCGGCTTTCCAAAAGACTCGCGAGCTTTTCAAGTATGGCAGCCCGTTTATGACTAGGCAAAGCTGCCATTGTTTTTCTAGCTTGATAGGCTGATTCTATTGCTAACTCGACATCTTCAAGGCTTGCAGAAGGAATTTCCGCCAGAACTTCCTCGCTATAGGGAGACTTGAGTGTCGTGAACTTTTCAGCTTCATGCCATTTACCATTAATGAATAATTTCTTTTTCAGCGTTTCCGTCATTACCATCACTTTCACCTCTTATAAAATTTCTTTTTCGACAGCAGTAAATGTCTCATCAAGGATTTCAATTATTTTTTCGACTTCCGATTTAGTAATGATCAAAGGCGGTGCGAATACGAGTGTATCTTGGTCAAACGTAACAGACCGGCAAATCAAACCATTCTTCGCCGCTTCAGCAACCAGTCTTGGTGCAAGCTGTGTCTCAAAGCCTTCGCCTGTTTGTTTGTCCTTTACGATGGAGATGCCGCCAATTAATCCAAGTGCCCTGACATCACCAACAATCGGGTGTTTGCTTTGAAGCTTCTTGAAGCCGGCAAGCAACTCTTCACCACGCTGTTTCGAGTTTTCTATCAAGTTTTCACGTTCAATTATTTCAATATTTTTCAAAGCAACCGCACAAGCCATAGGATGGCCGCTGTATGTGTAGCCGTGTAAAAGCGTACCTTTTGAAAGGGCAATGAAATCCTGATGCATCTTATCATTCAGGACGACACCGCCTAACTGTGCATATCCGCTCGTAACACCTTTTGCGAAGCACATCATATCAGGTACAACACCAAAATGTTCAATCCCAAAATAAGTCCCTGTTCTTCCGAAACCTGTAATGACTTCATCCGTCACCATTAAAATGCCGTATTCATTACAAATCTCCCTTACTTCCTTAAAATAGCCTTCAGGAGGAAGGTTCACGCCACCGGCCCCTTGAATCGGTTCAGCGATAAATGCCGCAATCGTTTCTGGTCCTTCCTGTTCTATGACCTTACGCAACTCTTCAATGGAAGAACCGTCCACATGGTAAAAATCCGGTGCGATTGAATTCGTGAAGTCCCGGAACGGCTTCAGGCCAGTCGCACTTGTAGCTCCCATTGCCACTCCATGATAGGATTTCGAGCGGGAAATGATTTTTTGACGATTAGGCTGCCCTTTCAAAAGCCAGTAATGACGAGCAAGTTTGATGGCCGTATCATTCGACTCTGATCCACCTGAAGTGAAGAAAACTGCATTCAAATCCCCAGGAGCGATGGAAGCGATTTTGGCCGCCAACCGGATTGCCGGCTCATTGCTGAAAGTGGCGAAACTTGAGGTGAAAGCTAGCTTCGCCATTTGTTCCTTCGCGACTTCAGCCATCTCTTCTTGTCCATGTCCAATATTCACATTCCAAAGTGAAGCCATGCCATCAATGACTGTCCTGCCCGTGACATCCGTAAGATATATTCCCTTCCCTTCCTTAAAGATGAAACTTGGACCATCTGCCTGCTGTTGCTCGATTGCCGTAGTCGGATGAATAAAATGCTTTTTATCCAAATCGATTAATTCCTGAATACCCGTCTTCTCTTTAATCATGTAAAAAACACCCTTCTCATGTTATGGATTTTTTTCAAGCTAATTTATTTTTATATTTATATATAGCAAGATGCATGCCAAATTATATGAGTCTTATATTAAAGGTATTCAAGGTACAACGATTCATAATCAAATCATCACGAGCAAGTATTGATTCATATATAAATCATTCGATTCGTATTCAAATCATTAATCACCCCACCCATTACATTAAGTGCTAAATGACAGGCATATTGTCGAGCTTCAACCGCGACGATGTTTACAACCCGAACGATAATTATTCCAGCAAAGCAGAAACACTGGAAAAACTAGAAGAAACGAGCATGCTATGATCCTTGAAAGCAATCTAAAGGGAAATTCCCCAATGGGGGGCTTAAATGAATATGGACTTCTTGAATTGGATGCAAATGGGTCTGCCTCGCATTTTCCGTGTCCGTGGTAGAAATAGAAGATATGATTCAAGTATTGCAATCCCTTGACCCCATTGGAGTTGGGGCTAAAGATCTGACTGATGGTTTACTCATTCAGCTGCGGGAGCTTGAGGATTACAATGAATTGGCATATACGATCGATAAAAAGCACTAACCGGATTCAGCAGAAAAACCTACAGGAAAACCATGAAGACCTCGGTATACCTGAATCCTCCAAAAGGCGCAGACTTTAAAATCAAAAAACTGACAACGTTAAAAGTGCAGCCAGTTTTTATTTTTAGTTTATCGGTGTTCACAAGGGCACTTACCAGGATCCACGGAAATTATTGAATACGTACATTCAATAAGACCCTTCCAGAATATGTATCTTCCGAAAGAGCCTTCTATATTTTCACTGCTTCTTTCATTTACAACCACTTCGTTATGACTGCAGGTACGTTGCCTTCCCCTCCAACGTAAATGTGTCAACAGGATTAATCTTTTTAATCGCCCATAATGAATGAGTGCCTTCTGGTTTTTTCTCAGAAAACCATTTCCTCACAACAAAAACCCCTAAACCAGGGGCTTTATAACTTTGTTAAGATTAACTTTCCAATACCTGTGTAACTGATTTTCCCAAACCCTCCCCAGTTCACTCGAAGAGGATTCAGAATCCATGTCCTTCATTTATTATAAAAGTTTCATCTTTTACCCCATTTATCCTCGAAAATAAGTTCATCCATCGGCCTTCTTTTTTCCCAATTGGCAAGTTCAAGAATGGGTTTATCCGGATATTGATCCGTATAGCCAATTGACATGAGTGCAATGGGTTCTACATGCGGCGGAATCTCCAAAATGTCACGAATATCATTCTTCTTATAAAAGCTTACCCATCCCATTGCCAATCCTTCCGCACAGGCAGCCAGCCACATATTTTGAATTGCACAGGCCGTTGATAGGATATCCGTTTCCGGAATAGAGTTCCTCCCCAAAACATGGGAGCCGCCACGTGTCGGGTCACATGTTACACAAATGGTGTAAGGTGCTTCTTTTAACCCTTCCACTTTCAAACTAAGAAACTTATTTTCTTTACCCCCTTCATAATGAATAGCTAGTGCCCTTCTTTCTTTATCCGCTGCCCATGCCAAACTGTTCTTGGTTTCCTGAGATGAAATTACAATGAAACTCCAAGGCTGCATGAATCCTACAGACGGCGCATGATGTGCAGCATCCAAGATTCTGCGGAGTATATCCTTTGAAATGGGCTTGGGCAAAAAACTCCTGATATCCCTTCGGTTATAAATGGCTTTATATACGGCTGCTTGTTCTTCATTATTAAACATAATTTCCCCCCATGCTTCTGGCTCCCCAGAAATTTATCTAAAAATTCAATATGAATTTTACAGGTAAACCCTTACAATTAAAAGGGACTTTCCAGATATCCCTGGATTCAGCTCATTCCGTCCACAACAAGATTCGCTCTTTCTTGCGGCCTTTGCGCGTCGACATATAGATCTTCATGAACCATCCAATTATCCTCCCACATTTGACGCGCATCTTCACCATCCCGCTCGAGGCCACGTTTCAAGCGCTGATCGCGGGGACATTCCACCCATATCGTGAAATCATGGGACCCTGCCAATTCTTTACGGATAGAATACGTCCCTTCAATAATGACAAGGCCACCAGCAGGAACGACATGCCATTCGGCCATAGTGTCCGTTTCCCAATCATACCTTTGATACCTTGCATCATTCCCTACAGTAAGCGGTTTTAGGATTTGGTTAAAAACCCGTTCCCAATCACAATCCGCTCCAATCTGTTTTTGGGCTGGGGGCAACTGGATCCTTTTCGATGATGGCAAATAAAAATCGTCCATATGAACGACTGTGCTACCTGGACACTTTGCATGGATAAGGGAAGCGAGTGTACTTTTTCCAGACCCGCCCCGACCATCGATGGCCATAATATATGGAGATCTTTTTTGGGAAATTTCGTGAATTTCAGCAATAAGATTTTTAATCGTATACTGCCCATTAAGTGTTGGAAAGTTCATAAGCATTCCTCCTATACTACTTATTTCTATTCGTCCTCCCTTATATTCCTTCCTTGTGGGGATAAAATGAAAAAAACTAAGAAGAAGGTGCTAGTAATGAACAAAATCCAATTTGCCGCCATTTTCGATATGGACGGCACCTTGTTTCAAACAAACAAGATATTAGGTTCTTCACTTGAAAGAACATTTGAGATACTTCGATCAGAAGGGAGCTGGACAGGGAATACCCCGCTTGCCAAGTATCAAGAGATTATGGGCGTCCCGCTGACAATCGTATGGGAAACTCTATTACCTAAGCATCCTGATCATATTCGCCGACAGGCTGACCAACTTTTTTTAGATTGCTTGATTCAAGAAATCAAACAAAGGAATGGTCAGCTTTTCCCCCTCGTCATGGAGACCTTGTCAACGATCAAACAGCTTGGAATTTCCATTTTCATTGCTAGCAACGGTCTAGTAAAGTACCTGGAAGAAATCTGTTCTTATTTTGGGCTGCATGAATTCGTTACGGACATATATAGCGTGGAAAGGTCCTCGAAAGGCTCGAAGACCGAATTAGTGCAAATGTTGTTGAAAGACTATCGAATTGAAAGCGCCATTGTGATTGGGGATCGAAAATCCGACATCGAGGCAGCAAAGAAAAATGGCTTATCGGCTGTAGGCTGCCAATTTGGATTTGCCGAAGAAAATGAATTGGCTGATGCTGATCTGTTCATCGCAGATTTTTCTGAACTTCAAGCTTACCTTTCAAAATGGATACTAAAGTCCGCTCACCAATAGCTTTTCCTGTTCTGCAAGCATCACGGCTATCTTATCCTGGATTGCCGTAATGCCCTTTTCTTCCATGAAATTATTCACGATGATCGAAAATATGACTCTTTCCCCTCTTTTGGTCGTCACATAACCTGATAGAGAGCTCGTTCCTGAAATGGTCCCTGTTTTCGCACGAACGTTCCCAGCTGCATTTGTCCCTTTCATTCTCTTTCTAAGCGTACCGCCTACCATCCGCTTTTCATTTCCTGCAATCGGCAAAGCGTTCAAGTAAGCAGGAAACCACGTTTTCTCCTGTACGGCATATAGCAGTTTCGTTATTTCATTCGCTGGAATCATATTGACTTGGGATATGCCAGATCCATCACGCATCTTGATTGTTTGCATATTGAGACCCAAACCCTTCATTTGATTTCGAGCGACCTTCAAACCATCTTTCCAGCTTCCCCTCCCTACTGCTTCTTTGCCCATTTCTTTCACCAAAATCTCAGCATGGCCGTTATTGCTCAATTTCATGAAAGGAATAAGCAGTTGTGAAAGTGGCATGGACTGATGAGTGGCGATCAAGTCCGCTCCTACAGGGGCTTTTCCTATTTTCCTTTTTCCCAACACTTTAATTCCATGTTTCTTCATTGACTTTTCAAATAGGCTCAGGGCATATTCTGTGGGATCTTTCACTGAGATCCATTCTTCGGTCACCCCGGCATGCTCCGGAATGGTCCCGGTGATTGTAATGACATCTGTGCCATGAGACCGTTCGACTTCAATTTCCTGTTTGCCGTCTGCCGCTACTGTTTTCGTTTTGTTGATGATCTTCACGTAATCCGTTTCAGGCTTCAGCATCACCTTTGCCATTTTGCCAGCCTTTTCCCCGGGGGTTATCTCCACGATAATGGTACCGGTATCGTAGTCATCATTCGGGGAGGCGGTTAAAGCCGAAACAGCTGCTCCGTAATATTCCTGTTCATCGCTCCAGACCAAGTCTCGGGAATAACGGATATCATCATACCAAGAATCATCCCCTATAAGATCTCCATGAACGAGCTTAACTTGCTTGTGCTTCAGTGACGATGCCAGCTCATCAAAATCCTTTTCCAATAATGTAGGATCTCCTTTTCCCTTCAGATAAACATTCCCCTGCAGAACATGGCCAACCTGCACCCCTTTTATGTATAGTTCCGTTTGAAAAACATGATCTTCCCCTAATGTTTCCAGCGCAGCTGCTGCAGTCAAAAGCTTAAGGTTCGAAGCAGGCCGCAATCTAGTTTGCGACCCTCGTTCATAAATCATTTCCCCCGATTCCGCTGATCGGATGGAAATTCCCGTTAACGCCCCTGCCAACCCTGGTGAATCATCCAAAATTTGTTGAATTTCCTGTCCTAGGTTTCCATCATCATTCGCAGCCTGCATCGATTCTCCATTAAAAAAACAAATCAAAAACAGGAAGAATATAAAACTCAACTTCCTTTTATATGTCAAACCTATCACTCCCACTCTAAAAACTCACCACCTCTATCTTGTCCATTTTACGGTCAATTAAAAAAGAAAATTTCCACATGATGGTCTCTATTTATACATACTCAGGAAAGGCAGGATTATTCGACCGCCATTCAATGGAATCCAATTGGCGATCCTTACTTCATGATTCATTTACATGTACGATTACAGGGAACTTTTTTGAATGATAATCCGTATAAGTATAAAGACATAGTAAGGAGTGAATATATGTATTCAAAGATACAGCCACCAACGAAGAAAATTTCCAAAGAATCCGTGAAGATATGGCGGATGACCGAAGCCATTACCAATTTCATTACCCTCGCCGTCTTTTGCATCCTATTATATGTTGATGATTATTTCGCTTGGAAAGAATGGATTGGATGGATTTTATACGGACTTATCACATTATCTTTTTTCCATGCAATCTGGTCCATCTTCATTGAACCAATCTTGTTGCAAAAGTATTGGCGTTACGACGTGAACGAAGAATTCATTCAAACAAAACGCGGAGCTTGGAGTGAAACGCATGAACTCATTCCGATGACGAAGGTTCAGTCCGTCAAATTGAACCAAGGCCCGTTTTTGCGAAAATATAACCTTTATTCACTAAGTATCGGAACAATGGGGGACTCACATGACATACCTGCCATCCCCGAGAAAGAGGCGTATGAATTACGAGATAAAATTGCCCATTTTGCTAAAATTAAGGAAGTGGATTAACAATGGAAGAACATGTAAAACGATTACACCCTTTCAAAATCCCCTTCGAATTATGGAAATTGCTGAAAGGGAATGTGTTTTTCATAATCATGCTTTATGTCCTGAACTTCGGTTCTGAAAAGATGTATATGAAGGTACTCCAAATCGGCTTTCTAGTTTATCTGATTTGGAATGTCCTTTCTATCATCCTTAAATGGTATACGTATAAATATCAAATCAAAGAAGGAACCATTTATATTACCTCAGGGATCATTTCGAAATCTTATCGAACGGTCCCGCTTCATAAGGTACAGAATGTTCAACAACGTACGACGGTATTCCATAAGATTTTCCGCTTAACCTCTTTAACATTCGAAACAGGGATGACTGGTGATCAGGGTACCTTGCCTTTTGAGGTTATTTCCCGAAAAGAGGCCGAACGGCTTGAGGGGGAATATTCTTCAAAACAGGAACTTCAGGTTATCGAATTGGATAGCCCCGAAGAACGAATAGCGGAGGATATGGAACCAATTAAAAAAACGATCCATTTCACGCCAACTAAACAGGATGTGCTGAAAGCTTCCTTTACATCACTCAGCTTTTTGGCTCTTATCCCAATTGTGGCTACGTTATATAATACACTCGATGATTTTATCAATTTGGAGAATGCCGAAGGGTTCTTTGCCAAGCTATTGGATACGTGGTGGATCATAACCATCGTTCTTGTCGGCCTCATATGTATAGCCGTTGCCTTCGGAATCATTTCCACATTCGTTAAATATGGAAAATATGAAATTTCATCCGATCACGATCGTATATATATCAAGAAAGGTCTACTGGATGAATCTGCTTTTTCCATTCAGAAAGAAAAAGTACAAGCTGTCGAAATCTCCCAATCAATCATTAAAAGGTTGCTAGGCTTGGCAGAAGTGAAACTGATCAGCGCAGGAAGTACGGGTGATGAAGAGCTAGAAACAAATACTCTCTATCCTTTTTTATCGATTGAAATGGCATATGGAATGGTAGAAGAGATTTTACCCGCTTACAAAGTGGAACGGTCAATGGAGTCGCTATCGAAGCAGGCCTTCAAAATCCGAATGCTGCGGCCCAGCTTTTTCTGGATTCTCACAACAGTGGCAATCTATTATTTCAAACCCTCCCTATGGTATATATCGCTGATTTTACTCGCCATCATTTATACATTGAGAATTCTAGATTACAAAAATAGCCGTTACTTGTTAAATGATGAGTTTATTCAGTTTAAGTCCGGAAGTTTGGAAACATCACTATTCATCACCAAAAGAAGCAAGGTCATTCAAATTGAGGTGGAACGTACGAAGTTGCAAAAGCTTTTCGGGCTTGCCTCAATCGAAACGATCAACCGCTCCAAGCCTGTGCACCATACAAAGCTCCAAGATGTATCCGTTGAATATGCTGACGAGTTTTACACATGGTATACGGGCAGGACAAAAAATATCCAAGTCGAATAAGATTCAATGATTGGAAGAGTTGACTATAGCGGTCAGCTCTTTTTTTTCATCTATATTCCACTCCATGCCAACCGCAGAATACCTTATATTTATGTTGGAGATTCCGACAAAATTAATATTGGCAATTTTCCAACTTCAATCTTCAAAAAAGGGAAAACAGACCGAAATATCTATAGAAGCCAAAATTAATTAGAGGTATATAAGGAGGATTGTCCATATGAAAAGACTGAAGGACTGGTATTTTAATTCGCTAAAAAAACAAATATTGATTCCCTTTTTAGCTTTGATCATGATAAGCGGAATGGCCATCTCCTACATGAGCTATAAAAATAGTATCGATATGACGACCCAGGTACTTACCGGAACGACGGAAGAGCAAGTAAAGTCAATGAACGATTCTTTCGAAATCTTCTTTCAAAAAACGGAGAATCAATTGGATAGGATCGGTAAGTATCCTATCATAAGTAATTCTGATAAGTACCCAGAATCCATAATGGATGAGTTTTCCAACACACAGTCCAGCAACTCTGAAATAAATAGTTTATATATTGGCACAGAGAAAGATGGAAAAACATTAATATTCCCAAAAGCTGAATTACCGGCTGACTTCGACCCAAGACAAAGGGATTGGTATCAATCCGCATTGAAACAAAAAAACAAGACCATTTGGACGGAACCTTATACAGATCGGGCGACGAATACACTTGTCATCACGGCAGCAAAAGCCATATATGATGGTGATGAATTAATAGGCGTGATCGGCGTCGACATTTCGATCGATACATTGATCACGATGGTTAATCAAACGAAATTCGGAAAAACTGGCTATACCGTTTTGCTTGATAAGAAAGGGATATTCGTTACACATCCTGACAAGAAAAAAATTCAACAGGATATATCAAAGGAAAATATCTTCAGAAAAATGAAAAGTGAATCCGGTTCAATGATAGAGGAATATGAAGGGCAAAGCCGGATCATCGGATACGCCACCAATCCAACCACTGGATGGCGAATTGCTGGAGTAATGGAAGAAAATGAAGTGATAGCCCATGCAAGCCCGATGATAATCGGTAATATCATCACAATGTTGATCGTCTTTACTGTCACTGCACTATCTGCCATCTTCATAACCCGTTCTTTAACAACTCCCATTAAAAAGCTGCAAGAATCCATTCGGAAAATGGCTGACGGCGATTTCACACCCAGGACTTCCATTCCCAGAAAGGATGAGATTGGACAACTTTCAGAAGACACCAACATAATGACCAGGAATATGAGCCATATGTTAGGGGTTGTCAACAACCTTTCCGATAAAGTATCCGATTCATCCATGACACTGGTGGCTAGTGCAGATGAGAATTCAGCGGCAGCTAACGAGGTGGCCCTGACTATGGAACAAATAGCGGCCGGTGCCATCGACCAAATTGAAGTAGGACAGAATAACGAAAGGGCTGTAAAGCTTTTGGCTGACAAAATCAATGATCTTGAAGCGCAAGCGAGCAATATGGCCACGGAATCCGAAAATATGTTCAAGGCTTCCGAAAACGGAATCACTCAAGTGCAAGGACTAAAACGGCAATTCAATGAAACTTCCATGATATCCAGTAAGATGAGTACGGCAGTCAAATCTTTGGATGCACGGTCAAATGATATCAATGCGATTGTAAAGACCATAAGCGGAATTGCCGGACAAACTAATTTACTCGCTCTGAATGCTGCCATCGAAGCAGCCAGGGCAGGTGAACATGGAAAAGGGTTTGCAGTTGTTGCCGATGAAGTGAAAAAACTGGCCGAACAGACGAAAAACTCACTAAAGGAAATCTCGGAAATCATTCAAGCCATGCAAACCGATACAACCAATACCGTTGATTTGATTGACCAAGTCAATCAAAAAATCCATCATCAGGATACTTCTGTAACGGATACAGAAAATGCCTTCAGTCACATTGCGTCCATTATCGCGAATACATTCAGCAATTTTGACGAAATAAAAAAGATGATGAACGAAATGGTATCCGAGGTCACACGGATGGCGAGTAATGCAGAACAATTAAACTCAATCAGCCAGGAAACTGCGGCAGGAACTGAAGAAGTATCTGCTTCCGTAGAACAAACGAATGCTTCCATGGAACAATTAAATGCCCTGGCTAGTGAATTGGATGCCCTATCCCAGGATATGCACAAGGAAATACGGAAATTTACATTCTAATCAAAAAAAGGACGGGCCCTAACGGGATCCGTCCTTTTTTAACTTACAATTTAAAGAGGTCTTCTACTGTTCGTTAGCGTTTCATCGGTCTCTGTAATTCCTGAGTAGGAAGAGTTGGGTTTACTCGCATCCGAATCGACTAACACAAGCAGCTTGCCGCCCTTAACATCCGCTTCATAACGATTCGCCTCTTCTTCAGGTATGCCCATACCGATTAATGTACCGGCCAATCCGCCAGTACCTGCACCTACAGCCGCTCCGGCTAATGTGGCAGCAAGCGGCCCAGCTGCAAGTACCGGTCCGATTCCCGGAATCGCCAGTGCACCCACACCTGCCAATAATCCGGCAGCACCGCCCAAAATTCCTCCGGTCGCCGCACCGGCTGCAAGTCCCTCTTCAACCTTTGTACCCGTTTCTTCATTCACTGTCTTTAATTCTTCTTTATCTTTCGCCACTACTGAAATATCTTCACGGCTATATCCTTGTGCCTGCAATGACTCAACAGCCTTAATGGCTTCTTCTCCAGTTTCATATACACCAATTATACGTTTATCCATATTTATCATCCTCCTTAAAGAATGTAAATTGTCGCTCCCCCTTTACATACCCCACAGGAAGAAAAGGTTAAACGTTTTTTAACAAGAAAATATTTTTGAGTTAACCCTTACTAAGAAAGGGTATATATACTAATAGTATGCATATTTTTAGGGGGTTTTCTTTTTGCTAATCGAGTTACTTAAGGATTTAGTATCTATTGATAGTTCATCGAAAGAAGGAGCCAACGAAGCAGTTGAATACTGTGCGAACTGGCTTAAAAAACAAGGAATTACCGTAAATGTGATCGTCAATAACGGTTATAAAATGCTTGTTAGCGAGATTGGCAGCGGAGATAAAACCATAATTTGGAATGGCCATGTCGATGTTGTCAGCGGGACGCCTGATCAATTTTTCCCTGAAGTTCATGAAGGAAATTTATATGGACGCGGGGCAGCCGATATGAAAGCTGGGCTTGCAGGGATGATGTGTGCATTTACCGAACTGAAAGATAAGGGCCTAGGTTTGAAAATCCAGCTACAGATTGTATCAGATGAAGAAATTGGCGGGTTGAACTGTTCTGGATATTTAGCGAAACATGGTTACAGAGGGGACTTCGTAATATGCGCTGAACCGACACAATTGGGAATCGGTCTCCAGGCAAAGGGTGCACTTCGACTCGATATTGAAGTATCCGGCAAATCCGCACACGGAAGCCGACCATGGGAAGGCGTAAATGCAATCGAAAAGGCCTATGATCTCTACCAAAAAATAAAGGAACTTCCTTTCACCCGGGATCATACCCCCCTTTACTCTTCCCCTTCAATTAACCTAGCAAAAATAAAAGGTGGGGATGTCTACAATAAGGTACCGGATGCGTGTTTGCTCAGTCTTGATATCCGCTATCTTCCTACGCAAACAATGGAAGAAATCATTGCTCAGATCGAAAGTGTGACAGGAAAGAATCTCCACCTTAATATGTACAGTAAACCTGTAAAAACAGAAGAGTCAGACCCATTCATCACACTGCTTCGCCCGATTATCGAAAAGAACACCCATCGAGATGCTGTCATTTTTGGACAACATGGCTCCGCAGATACCGTCTTTTTTGCGGCATATAATATACCGGCCATTGAATTCGGACCTAAAGGTGAGAACTGGCATGGAGATAGAGAATGCGTTAATCTTGAATCTGTGGCAGTATATCAAAAAATGCTAGTCGATTTCGCTTCTGAATTTTCTTTAACTTAATCCATTTGGATGTTAACATCCGGCATCATTAGATGTCGGATTTTTTCATTTCCTAAAAATCCTCTCTCACTAAAATATACAGCAGGTATTTGTCTATTATTGCGTTGTATTTTTACAAAATATACAGGACTTTAAAACTAAGTATCAATCAACCAATTTTTTTATAATTAAACAAAATATGCCATGGTATCAACATTATTAAACAAAAAAAACGCTCATACTGACATAATAAATACACATTTCCATTTAATGGACAAGTCCTTTAGACCTAGTTTACATTACATTTATTTATCAACGGAAACGTTTTTGTAATACAATTACTATTCCACCGAAACATTATTGTCATATATACCTGTTATTCTAAGTCTACGATTTAAAACAAAGGAGACTATTCATTTTGAAAAAAATACTACTTCCACTATTCACTGCTTTCTTGCTGGTATTTAGTTTTTCCGGAGTTTCATCGGCTGCTACTACTACATACAAAGTTAAAAGCGGCGACACACTATGGGGTATCGCCAATAAACATAATATAACAGTCAATCAACTCAAAGGTTGGAACAACCTGAAAAAAGATAACATCCATCCAAATCAAGTTTTAAAGCTTAAGAAAACTTCGACCTCTGCTAAACCTAAACCTAAAGCTAAAGCTAAAACAACATCATCCAAGAAATATAAAACGATCACCGTCAATGCGACAGCTTACACAGCGAACTGCAAAGGTTGCAGCGGTATTACAGCATCAGGTCTTAACTTAAAGAAAAACCCTAACGCAAAAGCAATCTCAGTCGACCCTAAGGTCATTCCGCTAGGAACTAAAGTTCATGTAGAAGGCTACGGGGAGGCCATTGCCGCAGATAAAGGCGGCGCAATCAAAGGAAATAAAATTGACGTCTTCTACTCTTCTCACTCAAAAGCAATGAATTGGGGCAGAAAAACGGTTAAAGTAAAAATCTATAAATAATGATAAGTGCCAGCCTGATATCTTTCAGGCTGGTCTTTTGTTTTTTCCACTTACACACTTTAAAACAGCTAGTTTACCCTTAAATGATAAACATTTACCGAAAATTCAGTCAATGTTATGATTAGTACATCTTAACCAAAAGAGAGGTGTGCACTTTGAATATTGTCATTATTGGGGCCGGGGCACTCGGCTCCTACTTTGGAGGCAGATTGCAGCAGGCCGGGCAGGATGTTCAATACCTTGTCCGAAAAAAACGTGCCAAACAATTGAAAGAAAACGGCATGAGCATAACAAGCCCACATGGAAACCATCAATCTAACGACCTCCATATCACAGAAAATGTAATTGATATAGACAAGGTTGACCTTGTGATTCTCGCGGTAAAAGGCCAGCATCTGCAAGGTACCCTCACAGATTTAAAGGTCCTTGTTGAAAAGGGTGCAAAGGTCCTTCCGCTTTTGAATGGATTGGAGCATATATCCATTTTACAGGAAGAACTGGGCGATGAAGCCGTCATGGGAGGAAGTGCCTTCATCATTGCCACCCTTGATGAAAAAGGTCATGTCATTCACTCCAATGATAATCACGATTTAATCTATGGCCCGCTTCACCCTTCACAGAAAAAGATTTGTGATGAATTTGAACAGGCGGTCGGATCAGCTATCATGGAGGTAAGCAGGACGGAAAACATATTAATCAGGATGTGGATCAAATACATGTTCATCACCGCTTTCTCGGGTGTAACAACCGCCTCAAACCTCCCTATCGGCACGATACGGAGATTCCCGGAAACCAATGGATTGCTGGAAAACGTCCTAGTTGAAATGAAGGAACTTGCAAACGCTTATGACGTTGGGATTACCAGGCAGAATATTGCTCAGGCTTTGGAAAACATGGCAGGTTTACCGGATGAATCAACCTCTTCCATGCATCAGGACCGCCGGAAGGGCCAAACCCTCGAAGTGGAACATTTACAGGGCGGAGCACTGCGCCTTGCTGACAAGGCCGGCTTGAAACTTCCTGTGATTGCAACCCTTTATGCACTCATAAAACCATTTGAAAATTGATTTTCCTCAATACCGGAGCTCCGCCGGTATTTTTTTTATGCTGCTTAGGTATACATGAGACCTAAATCACTATCATTTCCTCTTCTACCCATCATTTGAAATCCACAAGACCAAAAAGACCAAAAAGAACAATATCACCAAAAGAATATTCTGATTCTTCCTTCTGTTACACTATAGTCAAGTTAAGAAAGCGCTATCATATAGCAAAGGAGAATGTACCTTGAAAATATTAAAAAATCTAACAGTTCAGGTCATCATCGGTATCATTTTGGGTATAACAGTCGGTTTCTTCTTCCCTGCTTTTGGTGAACAGCTGAAGATATTAGCTGATTTATTTATTAAAATGATTAAAATGGTCATTGCACCAATCATCTTCCTAACCGTCGTAATCGGGATTGGCGGTATGGGCGATATGAAAAAGGTTGGCCGCATCGGCGGAAAGGCCCTGCTCTATTTTGAAATCGTTACCACCTTCGCCCTTGCTATCGGAATTATCGTAGTTAATATGTTAGGACCTGGTAAAGGTTTCAACATCGATTCAGTCGAAGGCGGCGATGTATCACAATATACAACAGCCGCTTCCGAAACGGAACATGGCGCAATGGCCTTCATTTCTAACATCATCCCTGATAATGCTGTTGCTGCAATGGCTGGCGGGGACTTACTCCCTATTTTATTCTTTGCCGTATTATTCGGATTATCAATGGCGGCGATGGGACCAAAAGTACAACCTGTCGTCTCCTTCCTTCAACATATTGCTGATATTTTCTTCGGCATAGTCAGTATGATCATGAAAGTATCTCCATTGGCGGCTTTTGGGGCAATGGCTTACACAATCGGTAAGTTCGGTCTTAGTTCACTAAGTTCCTTAGGACAATTAATGGGTAGCGTATATATCACCATGGCACTATTCATCATTCTTATCCTTGGTTCGATCGCAAAAATCTACGGCTTTAATATTTTCAAGTTCATTGCCTATTTAAAAGAAGAGATCCTCTTAGTTTTAGGTACATCTTCGTCGGAATCCGCCCTCCCAAGCGTGATGAAAAAACTCGAAAAATACGGTTGTTCAAAATCCGTAGTCGGTTTAGTTGTCCCAACTGGTTATTCTTTTAACCTTGATGGCACATCCATTTACTTATCCATGGCAGCGATTTTCATCGCCCAAGCCTATGGTATCGATTTAAGCATCTGGCAGGAATTAACCCTTCTGGGAATCTTGATGTTAACGTCCAAAGGAGCTGCTGGTGTAACGGGATCCGGTTTCATTACACTTGCTGCAACATTAGCTGCCTTCCCAATGATTCCGGTTGAAGGAATGGCACTACTTCTTGGAGTCGACCGCTTCATGTCTGAAGCACGCGCAATCACTAATCTAATCGGTAACAGTGTTGCTACTGTGGTCATTTCTAAATCCGAAGGTGAATTCAATCCAAATCAAGCCATCTCAGGTGATATGGGTGAAGTGGCCGTCTCATCGGAAAAATAATCGAAACCATGAATGTAGAGGTGTGCAACTTGCACCTCTTTTTTTATGTCTTCCTCCTCCACATTCTACAAGGAATAGTCGAGTTTCAAAAAAATAGCCAATCAAATAAATTTCAGTATCATCGGAAAGTGTTTATACTTTTATGTAACAGGTAAAGGTATAAAGTTAAAAGTTTTTTAGTAGTTTGATGGATTTAACCAAAATAGGAGGTTTTATCATGAAGGATTACGGATTATTTATTAACGGTGAGTGGTCGGATTTTGGGTTGGATAAAATTGAAGTGAAAAACCCGGCAACGGATGAAATAGTTGCCACCGTTCCTAAAGGCGGTGCGACTGAAGCAGCCAAGGCTGCAGATGCCGCTTATGATGCCTTTACGGATTGGTCAGCACTCTCAGTCTACGAACGTGCAGAACTAATTTGGAAATGGCATCGATTGATTGATGATAATAAAGAAGAACTTGCCAAAATCATGACTGAAGAGCAAGGCAAGCCCTTTAAAGAGGCTCTTGGCGAAATGACATATGCAAATGGCTTTTTATCTTGGTTTGCCGAAGAAGGGAAACGGGTCTACGGCGAAACGATTCCTGCTTCCGTGTCCAATAAGCGGCTTTTCGTGACTAAACAGCCTGTAGGAGTTGTAGCTGTCATTACGCCTTGGAACTTTCCAGCAGCAATGATTACAAGAAAAGTGGCACCAGCTCTTGCCGTCGGCTGCACAGTCGTCATTAAACCGGCAAACCTGACTCCCATAACAGCTTTAAAAATGGCTGAATTAGCGGAAGAAGCTGGGATTCCAAAAGGAGTCATCAATGTCGTGACAGGAAAATCATCAGAAATCGGTGAAACTTGGCTTCAAGATACAAGGGTCCGTAAGTTGACGTTCACCGGGTCTACAGAAGTCGGTAAAACCTTAATGAGGGGCTCAGCCGACACAGTAAAGAAAATCTCGCTTGAACTTGGAGGTCACGCCCCCGCGATCGTTCTTGAAGATGCCGACCTTAATAAAGCGGTTGATGGCATCATCAGTTCAAAATTCCGTAACGCTGGACAAACATGCGTCTGTTCAAATCGCATTTATGTCCACGAAGCCATTCAGGAAGCCTTTATCGAAAAGCTCGTTGCCAGGGTCAAAGAACTAAAAGTAGGAAACGGATTGGAAGATGGCGTCGATATCGGTCCGCTTATCGATCAAAATGCAGTGGATAAGGTTCAAAAACAAATTGATGAAGCAATCAGCAGCGGAGCTAAGCTCGAAGCTGGCGGAAAATCAATCGGCGGCCTTTTTCTTCAACCAACCGTACTGTCCAACATTGATGACAGCATGCTTTGCATGAAGGAAGAGACATTCGGTCCACTAGCTCCAATTGCATCCTTCAAGACCGATGAAGAGGCAATCAAAAGGGCAAATGACTCCATCTTCGGTTTGGCAGCTTACGTATTCACTGAAAATATCACCAAAGGCATCAAATTCACCGAGGCACTTGAATTCGGTATTGTAGGATTGAACGACGGACTCCCTTCCGTTCCACAAGCTCCATTTGGCGGATTCAAGCAAAGTGGGCTCGGCCGCGAAGGTGGACACCAAGGCATCGAAGAATACCTTGAAGTAAAATATATTTCGTTAGGTTTGTAATTAATAAGCTTTCGTTCCTTCACTAAGAAAACGGGCCCGACTCAAATGAGTCGGACCCGTTTTTTCATTCCAATATATCCTCTTCAAGCTTTTCCTCTTTCCTGATCCTGATGAATTTTACGATATTCAATACAATCGTTTTAACAACGGAATAAGTAGGAACGGCCAAAATCATACCGATGATACCGGCAATATTTCCGGCGACGAGCAATAGGATGATGATGGTAAGCGGATGTGTGTTCAATTTTTTCCCGATGACTAACGGTGAAATGAAATTACCATCCAGTTGCTGGATGACCGTTACAACAAGAATGACCAATAACGCTTCGGCCGGTGAATGAATCAATGCCACTATGACCGCAGGAGCCGCTCCGATAAACGGACCTACATATGGAATGATATTGGTTACTGCACCAATCAGCGCAAATAAGAACGCGTAAGGCAAACCAATGATTAAATACCCAATGAACGTTCCAATCCCAACAAACAAGCAAACAAGCATCTGTCCTTGTATGTATGTAGTAAGCGTCCCGCCAGTTTCCTGAAGTACTGTTAAAGCTGGTTTTCTATAGCTAACCGGTACGAACTTCATGATGGAGCTTGGAAGCTTATCCCCATCCTTCAACATATAAAATAAGATGAAAGGAACCGTTACGACCACTAATGTTATATTCGTCACTACGCTGAAAACAGAAGATAAACTGTTCGTTATATTACTCGGTAAATTCGTCAAATATTTTTGAAGCGAATCTCCTACTTCTTGCAAAGGGACATAATCTTGTTCCACCGTCCACAAAAACCATTTTGACTCTGCTGAATCTTCAATGAACTTCCTAACTTGATTGAAATAATCCGGAAGGTTATTGATTAAATCCGTAACCTGTTTGGAAAGTGATGGGCCAACCAGACCGACCAACAAACTAACCAATCCTAGGAAAAATACATAAAGCAATACTATGGCCAATCCCCTTGGCACTCTTCTTTTAACCAGGAAATCAACAGTGGGGTTGAACAAAAAGTAGAGAAAACCCGAAATCAAGATGGGAAAGAACAATGTAGATGTAAAAATAACTATTGGTTCGAAAAGAAAAGAAATCTTTGTACCAACATAAAAAAGTAAAGACAATAGTAATAACTCTAACGTCCAAAAATGCAGTTTTGTCTTGAACAAATTATCTCCTCCACTATTAACATTCTATTTAACTCCCCTAAGGAAACAACATCATAAATTCGGAAAATCCTATGATGATAATCTTTCATTGTTAGCAGTTTACCATATTTCCATAACTTGAATGAATAATTATATACAAAAATAAAAGAAAAAATCATAATGACGCCAATCCCTACCTTTTTGATGGTTAAGCTTCATTTTACACTTTAAATCCGTTATAAGTTGAAGGAAAAAGAACTGATTGGAAACACCATACAAATTGCTCAGGAGAATAATCTATTTACCTTTCAATATTCCATTGGAGTTGACGAAAGATTCATTGGTTTCCACAAATATCATAAAGTGGATAAATAACAAGGGCGAATCCAAATAAAAAAACCCGCTGTAATGGCGGGGTTTTGACTCTATTTTTGATCTTGAAGTACTGCTTCAAGCATCGTACCGTTTTTAGCTAGGTTTGTATGCCATGAGAATGCTTTTTCAAGAATATGTGGAGTTTGATGTCCTCCAGTTTGCGCAACAGCTTCAGTGAAGTATGCACGAAGCTGCGGACGGTAGTCAGGATGCGCACAGTTTTCGATGATTAATTCTACGCGCTCTTTTGGTGCCAACCCGCGTAAATCAGCGATCCCTTGCTCTGTCACTAATACATCCACATCATGTTCAGTGTGATCCACATGAGAAACGAAAGGAACGATACTGGAAATATTGCCGCCTTTTGCATATGATTTCGTTACGAAAATACCTAAGCGTGAATTGCGGGCAAAATCTCCTGATCCACCAATTCCATTCATCATTCTTGTCCCAGAAACATGTGTTGAGTTTACATTACCGTAGATATCACACTCTAACGCTGTATTGATTGAAATCAAACCAAGACGGCGGATGATCTCAGGGTGGTTAGATATTTCTTGTGGACGAAGAACAAGTTTATCACGGTACTTCTCAAGTTCACCGTAAACCTGTTTTCCTTTTTCTTCAGCTAATGTAATCGAACAACCTGAAGCGAATTTAACTTTTCCAGCATCGATTAAATCGAATACCGCATCTTGCAGCACTTCTGAATACACTTCCAAATCTTTAAATTCAGAATCAAGGAAGCCCGCGAATACTGCATTTGCCACTGATCCTACACCTGATTGAAGCGGAGCCAGGCTTTCAGTTAAACGACCAGCCTTGATTTCTTCACGAAGGAAGTTAATAAGGTGGTTTGCGATGGTTGCAGTTTCTTCATCCGGCGGCACGATTGTAGAAGGTGCATCAAGATCTGTAGAAACGACGACCCCCATTACCTTTTCAGGGTCAACCTGAATACCGATCGAACCTAGACGATCGCTTACGCTAGTCATAGGAATCGGTTCGCGTTCCCCTTGTTTAGCTGGTGTATATATATCATGCAACCCTTCCAATCCTTCTGGATGGGATACGTTCAATTCAATGATTACATGTTTAGCTTCTTGAACGAATATGGCTGAGTTACCTACAGAAGTTGTCGGGATGATTAACCCTTCTTCTGTAATCGCCAGTGCTTCGATGATTGCAAAATCTATAGGTCCGACAATGCCTTGACGGACTTGTTCAGCTGTATGAGATAAATGCTGATCCACATATGTGACTTCATCAGCATTGATTTTATTACGAATGCCTTTGTCCGCTTGGAACGGTAAGCGTTTGTTAATGATACCAGCTTCCGCCATATGTTGGTCGACTTCAGGTCCTAAAGAAGCACCAGTATAAACATCAACTTTGAATTTTTCAGTTTTAGCTCTTTCAACCAGAGCCATTGGAATAACTTTAGCATCACCAGCACGGGTAAATCCACTCATACCGAGTTTCATCCCATCTTTAATCCATGAAGCTGCTTCTTCCGCTGTAACTACTTTCCCCTTAAATTGTTCGTTGCGAATTTTTTTGAAAACGCTTTCGTTCATACAAAAGACCCCCATTTTTCGCTTTTCTTACACTTAATTTTACCAAGCCAGTGTAATAGTTACATTCATTTCCGAATGAAAAGCCTTAAATGGAGCATAAACCAGCATTTTTTTCACACAAAGGAGTAACACTAAAATCCTAAAGCCCTTCTGAATTGACTTGCATATGTTTGACTTACTTGGATTTTGGAATTGTCCTTCATTATTAGTAAAAATGTAGAATGAAAATCAGGAAGGATTTCCTGTATATAGTTAATATTGACGATGTACGAACGATGCACACGAATGAATAAATCACTAGGTAAAATGTATTCCAATTCACTTAAGTTCATTTTATGAAATCCACTCACACGTTCGGACTGAATTTTAGTTTTCCTATTTTGAGCTTCCAAATACATAATTTCATCATAAGGAAGCGGTATCCAGCGTTCATCTGTTTTAATGGTCAAGAATGATGTCGGTAAAATTAATGGCTTTGAAGGCAAAATGGCTGTTACCGCCCCTAAAGGATTGCCCTCGTCCATGATAGGTACACTCAGCCCATAGTAGGGTACGCCAAAAACATTACTTTCAACTTGCACCCCTATTTTTTTACGGACACTCAGAGCTTTATATGTCGCCGTGTTTTCACTAATTAAATCACCCGGTTTTATTCTTAGGTCAACTTGTTTGCTCGGTTGATAATAAATGTATTTTTTGGAATCAGCCACAGAAATTGAAGCATCCTTCGGAACAAACTCCCTGATGATATTTAAAACGGATTCGACCGTAAATTGATCCATTTCCCTTCACCTCTTAAAAGAACATATTAATAATTTCCCCATCATTAAACAGGGCATTCGCGAATAATTTTTTTTGGAGGACTTACATTTTTTTGAATCCACTTTTCGCAAATTAAAGAAAAAACGAATTAACTAAGCGAAAAGTATCAAAAAAGGCAAAAAAATTGGATTTAAATTTATGTCCTTATCTATTATAGTTGGAAAGCTCATCGATTTCCATGGGGGATGCATAAAAAAGCCGTTCTCCTTCATAAGGAAACGGCTAAAAGGTTATTTTTTAAATCGGGGATCCTGAAACGAGGACTTTATTCGAAGTGATAAAATTTCTTCTAAATTTTTTAATGGTAATTCCAATAAAAAGGGTCGGTCATCAGGTTGATATACATCCTCTGAAATGAGCGTATTAACGATCTTCTGTTTTTTTGCATTAACAATTCGGACCAGTCTCCCCATTTCCAGCTCCCTTTCTTTTATTTATTGGATCCGGCACATTTGGTCGATTGAGTCACTGCATCAAATCTCATTCTTTAACGCATCATGGCCTTCTTTTCCGGTACGGATATTCACAACATTCGCCAATTCATAAATGAAGATTTTTCCGTCACCTGGTTTACCGGTACTCAAGAATTTCCTTGCTACATCCACAACATCCTGAACTGGAACTTCACACACGACGATTTCTATCTTCATTCGGTCATGTAATGACATTTCACGATTTCTGCCTCTATATGTTTCCACATAACTTTTCTGAAGACCCGTTCCTTTTACTTCCGAAACAGTCATTCCGCTTACCCCTATTTTTGCTAGTTCCGTTTTGAATTGTTCAAATTTAATGGGACGTGTAATGATTTCTATTTTCGTTAAAACCTCGGACATATGATCAACCCCCTTTTAAATTGATTCGTGATAGGCTTTTTCTCCATGAAGTGTAAGGTCAAGCCCCATGTACTCATCTTCTTCACTGACACGTAACGGAACGAAAAGGTTAATGGCTTTAGCGATGATATATGTGACCACGGCAACGAAAATATAAGTTACAACGATCGCTATGAGCTGCTTCCACAATAGGTTGAAATCTCCATAGAATAAACCGTTTGCCCCGCTTTCATTGACGGAAGTGGTCGCGAATAAACCTGTAGCGATGCCACCCCATGTTCCACCGATCCCATGTAATCCGAAAGCATCAAGAGCATCGTCGTAGCCCAGTTTATTCTTCAAGAAGAATACGCCCCAAAAACAAACGGCGCCGCCTATGCCCCCGATGATGATGGATGATGCAGGCGTTACAAATCCGCAAGCCGGTGTAATGGCAACCAACCCAGAAATAGCTCCGGATACTGTCCCCAGCAATGTCGCCTTTTTATTAGCCATATACTCAACGATCAGCCAGCCAACGATACCAGCAGCTGCTGCAACAGCTGTATTAACGAATACGTTCATCGCCACTTCATTGATTGTCAGTGCGCTTCCGACGTTGAAGCCGTACCAACCGAACCATATTAATGATCCGCCTAGGAATGTTAAAGGAAGATTATGTGGTGCACTGTCCCCCGACTCTTTCCTTTTACCTAACATAATCGCTAAAACCAGACCGGCAACCCCCGAAGAAATATGAACAACGTTGCCACCTGCAAAATCAAGAGTACCAAGCTCTGCTAACCAGCCGCCTCCCCATACCCAGTGAGCAACAGGAGCGTATACGAATAAAGACCAAAGGATCGTAAAAATCAAGAATGCTGAAAACTTCATCCGCTCAGCAATGCCACCTGCAATGATCGATACTGTTAAAACGGCAAATGTCATTTGGAATAACATGAACAAACTATGAGGAATTGTTTCGCTGTATGGTCCAGGTGCAAAGCCTACATCATTTAAGCCAACCCAGTCCAGACCGCCCAGAAATGTATTACCAGGTGAAAATGATAAAGAATATCCAATCAGCACCCAAAGAATCGAAATGACAGCAAGTGGCATGTAACTATGCATTGCCGTATTCAGGACATTTTTACTTTTTACCATCCCTCCATAAAATAGGGCAATCCCTGGTGTCATTAACCAAACCATCATCGTCGCCAAAAACATGAATACTGAATCTGCCATTTGCATACTGTTTTTTCCCCCTTGTTTTTGTATATGTTATGTTTATTAACATTCAAATGTTATATTTTTTATCATAAACTTAATTTTCTAATAATTCAACTTATTTTTTAATGTTTCATACTAATAATGTTAGGTTAAATAACATAAGTTTTGAATAAAGGACCAGGATTCTATCGTCGTTATATTTCTCCCTCTACTCATGTCCGGGTTCATAGATTCAAATAAAAAAGGCCCTCCTATTGAGGGCCCTTCAAAAAAATATTCAGTTAACAGCAACGAGACACTTTCCCACCCTTTGCGTTATAGCGTTCATCCTGGGCTTCGCAGAAAAATTCTTTCCTGGTTTTCACGGGATCTTCAGGATGGTGCACTCTCATATGTGCCACATAAGTATCATAACTCGGAACGCCGACAAGCAAACTGACGAACTGCTTTCTGTAGCTGAGAATCTTAACTAATCTTTTCAACATTTCCTTCCCTCCCTTATGATGACCTCGATACATAAGGTGATTCATGTAAATCTATTTTCTCGTTCTTCAAGACCTTTATCCATAACTTAATGGCAGAAATCAGGACAGTGATCACAACGATCATGAAGATGGCACATAGGGCAGCATCCACATAATCATTGACGATAACCCGTTTCATCTCAGATAGATTTGCTGCCGGAGCGAGAATTTCCCCATTATCATAGGCCGCTTTAAATTTATCCTTATGTGCCAAAAAGCCAATCGCCGGGTTTTCGTGGAAAAGCTTTTGCCATCCAGCCGTCATGGTCACTATCAATAAGAATGTAGTTGGCACAAGAGTGACCCATGTATACGCTTTTTTGCCCATTTTGAAAAGGA
Source organism: Peribacillus sp. CSMR9 (assembly GCF_033141925.1). Taxonomy (NCBI): domain Bacteria; kingdom Bacillati; phylum Bacillota; class Bacilli; order Caryophanales; family Bacillaceae; genus Peribacillus; species Peribacillus sp. CSMR9. Next base: position 21,858 of record NZ_JAOPHO010000006.1, on the reverse strand, counting down.
CTGTCGTCCCAAGCAGCAACGCAATGGCGGAAAGCATCTGGTTCGCAATTCCAAACAATGGCCAAAGGGTATTGATTCCGCCAAGAGGATCAATGACCCCTTGATATAGGAAATACCCCCAACCGATTACACAAATGGCAGTCGCAATAATATTAGGTAGCCATTTATTCGTTTCGGCAAATGGCTTGTAAAAGGTGCCGATAATATCCTGTATCATAAAACGCCCTACCCTGGTTCCCGCATCAATGGTGGTCAATATGAACAATGCCTCGAATAGGATCGCGAAATGATACCAGAACGCCATCAGGGACGCTCCACCAATCACTTGTGAGAAGATATGGGCCATACCGATTGCAAAGGTTGGCGCTCCACCAGTGCGGGATAAGATGGTCTCTTCCCCAACATCATCTGCAAGGCCGGTAATCATTTCAGGTGTCAAAATGAAACCCCAATCGGATATCGTAGCCGCCACTTGAGCCGGCTCCGTTCCCACAACGGCGCCCGGGCTGTTAATGGCAAAATAGATCCCTGGCGTCAGTACACAGGCTGCTATCATCGCCATGATGGCTACAAAGGACTCAGTCAACATCGCCCCGTATCCGATTGGACGTGAATGTGATTCACGTTCAATCATTTTCGGAGTCGTTCCCGATGAAACGAGAGCATGGAACCCCGACACCGCTCCACAAGCGATCGTTATGAATAAGAATGGGAATAAATTCCCTGAAAAAACGGGTCCTGTTCCATCAATGAATTGAGTGACGGCAGGCATTTCAAGGCTCGGCATGACAATGAAAATACCAAGCGCAAGTCCGATGATCGTGCCGATTTTCAAGAATGTGCTTAAGTAATCACGTGGTGCCAATAACATCCATACCGGCAAAACGGAGGCAACGAATCCGTATACAATCAGCATGATGGCGATCGTTTCTCCATCAAATGTGAACATTGGCGCCAATGTAGCACTTTCGGATACAAAGCGGCCGAAAAATAACGCAAGCATCAATAGTATAATGCCAATAATGGAACCTTCTCCAACACGACCGGGCCTTATATAGCGCATGTAGATGCCCATGAGGACTGCAATCGGTATGGTCGAGGCAATCGTGAACATACCCCATGGGCTGCCCACCAACGCTTTTACGACAACCAGGGCAAGTACCGCTAATAAGATAACCATGATGCCGAGGATTCCGATCATCGCAATCAAACCTGTAATCGGTCCGATTTCCTCTTTGATCATCTCTCCCAATGATTTACCGTTACGGCGCATCGAACCGAAGAGAATAACGAAATCTTGAACGGCACCAGCTAATACAACTCCGACTACAAGCCATAGTGTCCCTGGCAAATACCCCATCTGCGCTGCAAGGATGGGGCCAACAAGAGGGCCAGCTCCGGCAATTGCTGCGAAATGGTGGCCAAACAACACCCACTTATTTGTAGGCACGTAGTCCTTCCCATCATTATTCGCTTCCGATGGAGTCTGGCGATTATCATCTAGCTCAAACACTTTCTGTGCAATGAATTTACTATAAAAGCGATATGCAATTGAATAAACACAGAGTGCTGCAGTGACAATCCACATGGCATTGATGCTTTCCCCCCGGTTTAATGCGACGAAACCAAAACTCACCGCCCCCACCGCAGATATGATTCCCCAAAGAATGACCGACTTAAGCACTTTCATTTTTTACCATCCCCTCTCAATGGTTTACTATAAAAAATCTTCATTTCATATGGAGTTAGGCAATAATCCATTTAATTTAAAGAATTTTACGTATATTCAGAATTATATGTCATTATAATGTTTTTTAGCAATAGCAAAATAGGCGATTTGTAAAGTATTTTCCATTATTTTGTCGATAATTCCCTTTTTCCTGTATTGGTTATTTCACTCTAAGAACGTCAATATCACCGCCAGTCCGTTAAATAATCCATGAATCAAAACAGATGGCCAGATGGACCCTGTCTTTTCATATGCCCAAGCAAATACCAACCCGCTTATAAAATTGATCATTAATGTATTATAAGTAGGGATATGAACGACCATGAAAAGGAAGGAGCTGATGAACATTCCCCAGCTCTTTCCCGTTCGGACCCTAATCCAACGGTATATGAATCCTCGATAAAGGATTTCCTCATAAACGGGAGAAATGATGGCAGCAGAAATGAAGCCTATGAAGAAATTAAAGACTGTGACATTCTGTTTCACACTTTCCGTTTTTTCATTTTCATACGTTCCCCCTACGGCCATCATCAGGGCAAGCACCATAATACTGCTAAATATCAATACAATGGTCCAACCTGCTATCGCCCCCCAGTAAGACGCCGCAAATCGGCGAACCCCCACTTCCTTCCAAGATAAACTACACGGCCTTAAGCATACGAAATAAACCCCTAACATAAAAACGATGGCCATAATGAAGCCCATGGTCGTTCCTGCATATAAACCATTCCGAAAAAATGAATCGAACTGCTCTCTCAGCAAGATTTCAATGAAAACAGGCACAATGAAACATGATAACCCCAACATCCATACTCCTTCCTTAATTCCCCATGGATCACCTTTAAAATACTCATTCTTGTCAAAATCCATTTTATCCCTCCTGTTCTGTTAAGCTATAATGTAAGTGTAGATGATGACGCAACGTCATCTTCAATATTAATTTGGAGGTAAGACAATGGAATTTTGGACCGTGGGGCAATTGTCCAAACTTGCGAACGTTACGATTAGAACGATTCGGTATTACGACCAAATCCAATTACTGACACCTGAGTTCCGACACGCAAATGGCCGCCGATATTATACGGAAAAAGACCTCAAAAGGCTTGAAAAAATTCGCTTGCTTAAAAGCCTTTCGGTCTCTTTAGATGATATAAAGACCGTGTTGGATAAAAAGGCCTTCAAAGAATTGCTCCTTCATCAACAACATCAGACAATATCAAACATAAGGGAAGCTGAAAACACTCTCAAGAACATCCATACCTTGTTAAATAGCATAGAAGTCGAAGGAGATCTCGATTGGGAGCTGCTGCTGCCGCTAATCAAAAGAAAAGAACATAATCGTGATCAATTCTTCAGCAAAGAAGAACGGAAAACCTTGGACAATCTACCTAAGATGGAAAAAGATAATATCCAAACGAAACAATGGATCAACCTAATAAAACGTATAGAATTAACCATCAAAAAAGGATTTCCTGCCGAATCCGAGGAAGGAAGGCTGATCGCTGAAGATTGCCTCCTTTTATCCGAATTGATTTTCGAAGGAAACAAAGATCTAGAGGAGAAATTCTGGAAAGTTCGTAAATCCGCGGCTGACTCTTCCTCGGCAGGTTTATATCCGGTAAAGGAAGAAATCCTCATATTTTTAGAGGAGGCAGTCGCCTCTTTAAATGAAACGGAATGCAAGTTCAAGGTATAAGGTTTTGTGACCAACACAAAAAATGTGCGCCCGACGGCACACATTTTTTTCTTCATCCGGTCTGATTTCCCTTTAATGAACTGCGATAGAGTTCGTAATAAGGACCCCTTTGCCGCAGTAATTCATCATGTGATCCCTTTTCAGTGATCCTTCCTTCATCAAGCACCAGGATTTGATCACTTTGCTGAATCGTATTCAATCGATGGGCAATGACAAAACTTGTCCTTCCCTCCATCAAACGATGTAATGCTTCCTGGATTTTCAGCTCGGTAATCGTATCTATACTGCTTGTCGCCTCATCCAAAATCAATAGAACAGGATCGGCTAAAATAGCCCTGGCAATCGATAAAAGCTGGCGCTGTCCCTGACTGATTCCACTGCCATCCTGATTCAAGATGGTATCATATCGGTCTGGCAGCTTCATGATAAAGGAATGGGCATTGGCAAGCTTGGCTGCATCCACCACTTCTACATCGCCCGCCTCCAGCCGACCGTAGCGGATATTTTCACGAATCGTACCTTGAAACAGAAAGGAATCCTGTAATACAAAGCCCATATGCTCGCGGAGACTGGACCTCTTCACCTGCTGGATATTCTGTCCATCGATCAAGATCCGGCCGCTGTTCGGCTCGTAAAAACGCGCAAGAAGATTAATGATCGTAGTCTTACCGGCCCCAGTGGGTCCTACAAGCGCGATGGTCTCCCCTTTTTCTGCATGGAAACTGACATCATATATCGTTTGACCCTCATCATTGTACGAAAAGGAAACACCTTCAAAGTTCACCTCACCACATACATCCTGAAGTTCAGAGGCTTGTTTCTCATCTACTTCTTCTTCTTTTTCATCAAGTATAGCGAACACCCGCTCCGCACCGGCAACGGCCGATAGGAGTGTATTGAATTGATTAGCCAGGTCATTGAGCGGGCGGGTGAATTGCCTTGAATACTCGGTGAAAATGACAATGACCCCGATGGAAACTGTTCCTATGCCACTCAGCGCCAAAAAACCGCCGACAGCGGCTATTATAGTAAAACTTAAGTTGTTCAGTAAATTCATCAGTTTTGGAATCAGCCCAGAGTATGATTGTGATAGGAATCCGGCTTTCTTTAAGTTTTCACTCCGGGTGATAAAGTCACGGATCACTTTATCTTCCTGCGAAAAAGCCTTTACAATCCGTTGTCCCGATATCGTTTCTTCTATAAACCCATTCAATTCTCCAAGGTTCTTCTGCTGTTCCTTAAAAAGCTTGCCCGTCCTGTTCGTTATCCACCTCAGCCCAAAAAACATAAGAGGAACGATGAATAAGGTTAAAACAGTTAATAAAGGGCTTAAATACAGCATCACTCCGATCGTCCCGACCAGTGTCAGCACACTTGAGAAAATCTGGATGACGGAACTATTCAAAGTGGAACTGACATTTTCTATATCATTCGTGACCCTACTCATCAATTCCCCATGCTGACGCCGGTCAAAAAAGGTAATGGACAGCTGGTGAAGCTTTTTGAACAATTGATTGCGCATCTCATAAACCGTATCCTGCGCGATTCCGATCATCCAATAATTCTGAAGCCACATGGATAGTGAATAGAATATATAGACTCCGAGAAGCCCGATAAGAAGACTAATCAGCCCCCCGCTATCCTTTGTGACAATATAATCATCGATGGCCATCCCTACAAGAAATGGGCCAAGCAATCCCAAAACCGAGCTTATCAGTACCATGAAAAGGACACAAAATAGCAGGCTTTTATTCGTTGCTAAGTAGGGGATGATCCTTTTTATCGTATTCCATGAGTTGACTGGTTTTGCCTTTTTCTTATCGGGAGATATTCTTCGACTCAAGAGAAATCCCCTCCTCCCCAAACTGTGAGTGAACGATTTTTCGATAAAGATCACTTGTTTGAATCAAATCCTGATGTTTCCCCAGCGCAAGCACTTGGCCATTTTCCAGCAACAAGATCTTGTCCGCCTCAATGGCTGTACTGATTTTTTGTGTAATGATGAGTGTTGTACATGTATAGGTCTTTAAAGCGGCGAGCAATTTACTTTCCGTTTTTAAATCCAGCGCACTCGTACTGTCATCCAGAAGGAGAATCTTCGGTCTGCGCACTAATGCCCTCGCAATCGATAACCGTTGTTTTTGCCCTCCGGACAGATTCACCCCTTTTTGCCCTAACTGAGTCTCATATTGTTTTGGGAGTTTCATTACGGTCTCATGAACCTGAGCATCCATGGCAGCTGCCATGATTTCCCCCATCGAGGCCCCTTCTTTTCCCCAAGCAACATTATTTTTTATGGTTCCTGAAAAAAGCAAGGCTTCTTGCGGTACATAGCCGATCCTTTTCCGCAGCGAATTCAAGGGAATATCTTTCACATTCTGGTCATCAATTCGAATGGAGCCGCTTTCAACTTCGTATAATCTCGGAATCAGCTGAAACAGTAATGTTTTCCCTGATCCTGTCGCTCCTATGATGGCAAGCGATTCTCCCGGATCGATGGAGAAGCTCAAGTTTTTCAATACAGGTGCATCTGTTCCAGGATAGCGGAAAGATACATCTAGAAACTTGATGCCTCCCCCTTTGACGGTATCACTCTTGCTTTCAATTTTGCCTTCATCAATATCTATCGGGGTTTCAAATATTTCCGTCACACGTTCCGCTGAAGCCTTTGCACGGGAAATGACCGTGATCAGCCATGAAAAAACGGAAAGTGATGCCGCAATCCTTGTGGCATAGTTGACAATCGCCACAACTTCCCCTTCCTGTATATCTCCCGTTGTAATAAATTCGCTTCCAAGCCAAAGAATGATCAGAATCGCCACATTCATGACCAGCATCAGAACAGGCATGGTCGTTTCAATTAAACGAAGGGAAGTCACAGTCTTTCTTTTCAACTCGTCATTCGCATCGTCAAACCGTCCGATTTCATGCTCCTTACGAAGAAAGGCCTTGATCAAGCGCATGCCTGTCAGGTTTTCCCTCATGACCCCATTGACATTATCGAGCTTTTTCTGTACGAGCTTAAACAGCTTAGCCGCTCGTTTCATAACCCATCCCAGGAAGAAAACAAGAACCGGAATCGAAATGACCAAAACAAGGGAGAGTTTCAAATCGACCGCAATCGCCATTATCGCCCCCCCGATTACTATCAAAGGCGCCCTTGCCATGATACGAAGGCCCATGAAAACCGTATTTTGAAGCTGGGTCACATCATTCGTCATCCTTGTAATCAACGATGAAGTCGGGATATTATTCAAATTCGCAAAAGAAAACGCCTGTATCTTACCAAAAAGGTTTTTTCTTACATCATGTCCAAAGCTCTGACTTACATGTGATGCTGTAAAGGAATTAACGATCCCGCCAAGAAATGAAAAAATGGAAAGTCCAACCATGACACTTCCCCATTTAATCACTACCGATAAATTTTTCTGTAAAATGCCATCATCAATTATTTTAGCAATAAATAGAGGTTGTAACAGTTCTACACCGAGCTCGACAATCATCAAGAATAAAGCAAGAATGATCAAGAGCCAGTATGGCTTAAGAAATGAGGCCAGTTTTTTCATCTATGACACCCTTCGATTCTTCATATGTAGATAGCATCTTTTCATCTCTCATTATACATTTTTATACAGATTATTTAAAAGATTTTAACTGATTTAAAGGATTGGTAAATAACTTGATTTTTTTTAATAAATACCCTTGACAAATAACAGGAAATAGGTGAAAATTCTAATTGATAATGATTTTCAATTTCATTATATATCTCTGAAATTTGATAAACAATTACGATAATCTCATATCGTACCTTTTTGATATTGTACATAGATACAATGTCGCCCCGGCTTCTCTGTGCCTAGTAAAAATTATATGCTCATTAGCGAATGCAGTTCACTGGAATATTGCCCCCTCTTTATTCAAGTATTCATTCACGTTGGAAGCATATTAGGCAGCCGGGGATTATTTTTTTAAAAAACTAACAAACTTACTTATATAAAGGAGCAGGATGATCATGAAACTTGAAGATATCATTAAAGAACGGCGCAGCATTAAACGATTTAAGGACATTCCTGTTCCTATTGATACCATCCGATCACTATTGGAAACTTCGACATGGGCACCGAACCATAAACTTACCCAACCATGGCGCTTTGTCGTGGTGCATGGTGATAGCCGATTAAAACTCGCAGAAGCAACCCGTGCTTTCATGGCAGGCAAAGAGAAGGACCCGGAAAAGAAAGAAGCAGCCGGACAGCGAGGATATAATAAGCTTATAGGTGTACCGATGTTTGTCGCGGTGATCATGGAAGAGAATCCGAATCCTATGACACGTGAAGAAGATTATGCGGCTACAAGTGCCTTGATCCAGAATTTCAGCCTGCTTGCCTGGGAACAAGGAATCGGGTTGATATGGGAAACATACGGCATGATACACAGCATCGAGTTTCGTGAAGCTTTAGACGTGAAACCCGGAGAGAAGATCGTCGGCAGCCTTCACGTCGGCTATCCCGATATGATCCCTGCCCCACGTCCAAGGAACGCGATCGATCAACTCCTGTTAATTATGGACTAACATAAAAGGAAAGCCTCCAATCTTCTATTTGGAGGCTTTCCTTTTATATTTAAGAGCAAAACAATAATCACGGGGGCAAATGTTCAATACCACTTATCATAATCATTTAAAGATGATTATTTAATAGCCGGCACCTTAATTTTCAAGTTGAATTCTTCACTTTTATAGGTGAAATCCAAATACCCTTGATGTTTTTTCACGATATCAGCGATGATTTTCGTACCCATCCCTTCATGCTGCCCCAATTTCGTGGTTTGACCGTATTTTTCAAACAGTCCGTCCAGAATGGGATTAGGTACTGGCAGACAACTGTTACTGCATGATAATAGGTACATACCGCTCCGTTTATAAAAATGGAGCGTGATTTGGGCTATCTCCCCTTTTTCCTCCTGCCATGTTGCAGCTGCTTCTATCGCATTTGCGAGGACATTCCCTATCAATGCCACAACGTCATGATCCTTTAAAGGTAAAGATGAGAGGGGAACGTCTAGTTGAAATACAATTTGGGCTTGAGTTTCCTTTGCCCTCCTGTACATTTTATGAAGTATCCCGGCAACTACCCCTTTTTCACCTTTAATCGATAGATTCGTTTCTTCAAACTCAGCTATCAATCCATTCATATATTCCTTCGCTGCTGCCCCCTCATCCTGTTCGATCATAAATTGGAGCGCTGATACGTGCTTGAGGAAATCATGGCGCTGACTGCGGACCACCCTGAAGGTTTCATTAATCTGCATCCGTTCTTCTTCCATTCGCTTCTGCTGATTTTTCAACCGGAGGAAACTTCTCCCCATATTGACCCTAACCATTTCTATCCCTATGAACATAAGGAATAGACCCAGATACGCAATTGAAGGTTCTATCAATGCATAAAGTATCGCAACAATCAGCTGGATGCCTGATAGAATAGCAGTCACATAGTTTCCCAATGAAATTTGCTTATAGAGGCGAGAATACTTTCGATAAAGGAAAAAAGCAAGAAAGCAGATGAATATCGCTGATATGTATATCGGGAAAGGCAAAGAAATTAATTTTGTTAATCCATAAACATTCCATGTCCCTAATAGGGCTGTAATGATCGGTAATGCATTCACGGTCTTCACACCTTAAAAGTATTGGGCTTGAAGGAAACCCACTCTTTCCTTCGTAATCATAGCCTGCTCCTCGATGCCCTCAAATCTCACGAGGTAAGAATTTTTTGCGTATAAAGAAAAGTTTTTGACAAAATGTATGTTGATGATGAATGATCGGTGAGAACGGATGAAGTCTCTTTCCCGCAACTCGCCTTCCAATTCATTCAATGTTTGATAGGTTTTAATCGGACCGCTTTTCGTATGTATTGTAGTGGAACGGCCAGAACGTTCGATGAAGATAATATCCTTTTTTTGCAGAATATGAATATCATTTTTTTGCTTTAAAAACAATCTTCCCGCCACTTCCGCAGTTTTTAATTTTTCCAGAAAACGATCGACGGATTTGACAAGTCTATCCTTCGAGTAAGGCTTCATGATATAGTCATGCACATTCAGCTCGAACGCATGCACCGCATAACCGCTGGTACCGGTCACGAAAATGACGGCAATGTTCAGTGCATGGGAATGTATGATGTCTGCCAATTCATAACCAGACAAATCGGGCATTTCAATATCCGCAATAAGTAAGTCGATCGTTTCCTGTTTAATCTGCTCATAAGCATATTCAGCGGAATCCGTAGAAAAGACAAGCTCGATACCTGGTATTTGACTCACAATCCCATTCAGCTTGTCTAAATCGATCCTCCTATCATCCACAAGTCCTACCTTCATTTTCAACTCTCCTCATTTGAAATTATCTTTATTTTACCATTCCAGTATGGAAAAATGACCTTTTCGCGACAATAAATGGCATTTTTACGACAAAACTGCAGATTCCCATCTTGTTTGTTTGTATGATTAAAACAACCAAAAGAGATTACAGGAGGTTACGAAATGATTGAGATTCATGAAATCACTAAAACATTCCAAGATAAAAAAATATTCATAACTGCACTTAAACATGTTTCCCTTGATGTGAGGAAGGGCCAAATCGTAGGATTGCTTGGAGAAAACGGGGCTGGAAAAACAACCTTGCTGCGATCCATTGCTACGCTCTTGACTCCAACTGATGGATATATCAAAGTTGCCGGATTCGATACAATCGATAATCCGAATGAAATCAAGAAAAGGATCGGTGTCTTGTTCGGTGGAGAAACCGGTCTATATGATCGCTTGACCACACGTGAAAACCTTGCATACTTCTCTACCCTTTACGGGCTGAGCAAGCACGAAACGAAAGTCAGGATAGAAGAACTTGCCGTCATGTTCGGGATGAAAGATTATCTTGACCGGAAAGTTGGAGGATTCTCTAAAGGCATGAGGCAAAAAGTCGCCATTTCACGAACATTGATTCATGATCCTGATATCATACTTTTCGACGAGCCGACGACTGGGCTCGATATCACATCATCCAATGTTTTCCGACAACTTGTCCTGGAACTGAAGCAACAGGGAAAAACGATCATTTTTTCAAGCCATATCATGGAGGAAGTAACATTGCTCTGTGACTCTGTAGCAATGATGCATAAAGGGGAACTGATTTATAAAGGGAAGCTGGAATCGCTTTATATAGAAGAGAACAGCCGTGATCTAAATTATATTTTCATGTCCAAACTTGTAAGGGGGAATCAATCGTATGTTTCTTGATATGTATCTAAAAGAAATGAAGGAAGCTCTGAGAGATCGGCGTACATTGATTTTGAGCGTCTTCCTTCCTATTCTATTATTGACAGGACTAACTCTATTTTACGAGAGCACGATAACGACGAATGAAAATGAAACATATACACTTGCAGTCGATCCATCATTCAGAAAAGATGCTAAAGGCTTACTTGGAGGCTTCAACCAAATTGAAGTCAACTCGTTTAACGATCCGATAAAAGCCGTTCAAGAAGGTGAAGCCGCCGCTGCGCTTCAAGTAAGCGAAGGGTTTATGGAAAAGATAGAAAAGGGAGAACAAGTCACTTTCAATCTCCTAGGTGACACATATAGCCAAGATAGCTCTTTCACCATTTCTCAGATTGAATCTGCTTTAACACTTTTTGAAAAGCAAGTAATCCAAGAACGACTGCAGAATATAAAGGCCGACTCCAAGCTGACCAGTCCGCTGCAAGTCAACATCAAGGAAATTGGTCTCGACACCGATAATGGCGCCTCACTCAGCATTCTATCCCTCTTTTTGCCGATGATCATCACGATGGCAATCAGCACCGGGGCCTATCCGCTAGCTTCTGACTTATTTGCGGGAGAAAAAGATCGTAAAACGATGGAAGCCCTTCTTATGACTCCGGTCAGCCGCGGGAAAATCCTTGTCGCAAAGTGGCTCACGATTTCATCAATCGGGGCGCTTGCCGGTATCATCTCCATCCTTGTGGTCACCTTGGAACTCATCTTTTTCACGGAAGAGCTAAGAAAAGGATTTAATTTCGGTAACGATCTATTGCTGATCCTGCCAATCGCTTTATCGATCACTGTGTTATTTTCGATGTTCTTGGGTGCATTGCAAATGTCCGCCAGTATCATTTCAAAAACTGTAAAGGAATCACAAAACTATTTATCACCCATAACAATGCTCGTCATTTTGCCGACATTATTCTTAGGAGGCACAGGTTTACATGAGTTAACAAACAAGCACTTCCTGCTGCCGATTTTAAACATCTTCGCACTCTTTAAAGAATTGATATATGGTGTGATCGATATTCAGAATATCTTCCTTACAGCCAGCTCCCTCATCATCTCGATCATCCTCCTCTTTGTTGTCTCAAGAATATTATTCTTAAAGGACAAATGGGTACTGAACTAAACATGACGCGCTGAACCCTCAGCGCGTCTTTTATTCACTCGAATTTAATTCCCTGAAAATCACTCGTTTCCCACAATCACTGAAAACACATTTTACCAGCTTGGAACATTCATAAAAAAACCTCCCTTTTCAAGGAGGTCCCTAAACGCTCTTACTCAAAAAAACTCGTGATATAAGGCCTGAATGGCCGTCTCTTCACTGTTCCCTTTCACACCGAACATCATGCTTACTTCCGAAGAGCCTTGGTTGATCATTTCAATGTTCACCTTTGCTTCGGCCAGCGCTTTTGACGCCCTTGCCGTTGTACCGACATTATGACGCATTCCTTCACCTACAATCATGATCAAAGCAAGATCATGCTCCACATTCACCTCATCGGCATGTAGCTCTTTCTTGATTCGTGAAATGATTTTCTTCTCGGTTTCACCCTCCATCTGGTCCTGCCTTAGAATAAGTGTCACATCATCGATGCCTGATGGAATATGCTCATACGAAACTCCGTAATCTTCAAGGATATGCAGCAGTTTCCGGCCAAAACCAACTTCCCGGTTCATCAAATATTTGCTAATGTAAATACTGCAAAATCCTTTATCACTTGCAATCCCAATAACCGGCCCATTCGTATTATCCCGTGAACTTACAATGCGGGTCCCTTGTGCAGCCGGATTGTTTGTATTTTGTATATGGACTGGTATTCCCGCACGGAATGCAGGAATCAGCGCCTCATCATGAAATACCGAGAAACCGGCATAAGAAAGCTCCCGCATTTCACGATAGGTCAATTCCCTGATTCCCTTCGGATTGGAAACCACATTTGGATTCACCGCATAAACGGCATCCACGTCCGTAAAGTTCTCATACAAATCGGCTTTGACCCCATTCGCAAGAATCGAACCCGTAATATCGGAACCGCTTCTTGAGAATGTTAAAACCTCACCATCTAACGTGTATCCGAAGAACCCTGGGAATACTACGATTCCTGGCTCATCACGTAGAGCATATAACCGATCATACGATTCTGGCATCACCTGGGTAAATCCATCTTCATCCGTTACGATCAAGCCAGCCTTCTTTGGATTTATATACTGAGCCTCTACACCACGGCTTTGAAAATAACCTGCAACCAGCTTAGCATTATTATCCTCGCCACTGGCCATTAAAGCATCCAAATAGCGCTTCGGGTTAGATTGGTCTCCATGCAACAGTGCTTTTAGATTTCCATGAATCCCAGTGATGACCTCCTCGGATATATCCAGCTCTTCAGCAATGCTCGCATAGCGGGATACCACATCTTCTATCAAATGCTCTCCGTTATCCCCGCGCAGCTGCTGTTCCGCAGCCTCAATCAATAGATCCGTCACCTTTATATCATTTGAATTGCGTTTCCCTGGAGCCGAAACGACTACAATCTTCCTCTCTGGATCAGCAACTACAATTTCGAATACCTTTTTCACCTGTTCACCTGACGCAAGTGAACTTCCGCCAAACTTTGCAACTTTCATCACGACATCCCCTATTTTTGAAAATATTCTGTCAAAATTAACTCTTCCTATTATTACGTTTTTTCACGAAACAATCAAGTGTTAATTCCGTTTCAGGAGGACATTTGTGTTTTTAAAGAATACAAAATAGTGAGTTTACTGAATGAGAATAGCAAAAAACCAAAAAAAGACAACGGCATAAGCCAGTTGTCTTTTTCTAATCTTTAGCGATTATCCACCGTTTCCGGGTATAAGTCATGATTCATCAAGCGGTAATCCGCCATTTCCTCATACTTCGTACCTGGTTTACCATAATTTGTGTAAGGATCGATAGAGATTCCGCCCCTAGGTGTAAACTTGCCCCAGACTTCAATATATTTGGGATCCATCAACTCGATTAAATCATTCATGATGATGTTCATGCAGTCTTCATGGAAATCACCATGATTACGGAAGCTGAATAAATAAAGTTTCAATGACTTGCTTTCCACCATCTTCACACTTGGAATATAGCTGATGTAAATGGTTGCAAAGTCCGGCTGGCCCGTTATTGGACATAAGCTAGTGAATTCCGGGCAATTGAATTTGACGAAATAATCCCGGTTCGGATGCTTGTTATCGAATGATTCCAGAATTTCAGGCGCATAGTCAAATGTATATTTTGTCCCTTGATTCCCAAGCAGTGTGATATCTTTTTTTAATTCTTCTTCTTTTCTTCCAGACATATAAAGTCCTCCTCATCCACGTTTGTCAGGGGAGATTCATAAAATGGGCCTCTATATAACAAAAACCATATCTCCTCAAAGATATGGTTGATTCGCAAAAAAAATCAAAGCCATAGTTTTTTTAAGAGGGTGAAGCTATGAACCTCTCCCGTTTATCGGGAAATATTTTAAAATTGTCATAGTAAATATAGAAAAAAATATCTAATCTGTCAATCTACTTTTTATTTTAGTTTGATTCCTACACGTATTCGGCTTAAAATGTAGAAGAAGTTTATCCTACATGAAGGAAGAGATTAAAGCAATGTGGATTTTTGCGGCTCTTATCACCAGTTTATGTTTCGGAATCAATAACAGCATTTTTAAATGGAGTAACGGAAAGGGTTACTCAAAGGTACATATCCAATTTTTCTTTTATTTTACCGCCTTCATCATGGCACTTTTATATAGCGGATTTGTAGATGGCTTGACTACTAACTGGCCATCCATCTTGCTTGGTGGAGCCATTGGTGTACTGAACGCTAACGGTAATATCCAGATGGCAAGTGCCTTTGAAAAAGGACCGGCAAGTTTGACATCACCACTGATCGCGGCAAATGCAATATTTCCCATCCTCTGTGCTGCATTAATTTTTCATGAGCATATTTCTTCACTGCAGTGGAGCGGAATTGTCTGCATGCTGCTCGCTACCCTTGTCATTCAGTATACACCTAATGCTAAGGGCAATCATCAATATTTACCTTGGATGATGCACACATTATTCGCGATTTTCTCATTTGGTGTGCTAGGTATCTTAATGACGACATCAACCCGTCTTCATTTAAACTCCCTTGATATCCTAGTATCAATGTATGGTGGCGGAACACTTTATCTCATTTCGGCATTAGCCATCAAGAATGAGAAGATTAAGTTAATGGAAGTGAAAATTGGATCACTCGTAGGATTATTAAGCATCATAGCCTATGGATGTTATTTCTTTGCATTAAATAGTGGAATCGCCAGCATCATCTTCCCTGTCGTCAGCCTGAACTGTCTAGTTGTCGTATTCGCTGGTTGTTATTTATTCAAAGAAAAACTTAAATCCTATCAAATTGCCGGCGTACTTGCAGCATTAATCGGAATTATCTTAACTAAAATATGAATAGTTAATTTTACAAAAACAACCTGGCTGTTATGCGCCCAAAAGCCAGGTCGTCTTTATATAGCCGCAAAAAAGGGTATGGTCTAACCCCAATACACAAGCCTTGTACACATAAAAATAGGCTCTTTTCGTAAAGATTGTTGTTTTTAAAACGAAACTATTTAAGGTTGATTGGAGCGGAAGTGCGAGACTCCTGCGGGAGCAGCGGGACAGGTGAGACCCCACAGGCGTTTACGCCGAGGAGGCTCACCGCCCGCCCCGCGGAAAGCGAGCATCTGGAGGGGAAATCAACCACAACTCACTACCTGGTAAATAGCAACAAAGTATGTGAAAACAGCCTAAAAATAAATAAGGAAATGGAGTCTGTCAAAAAAAAGTGTTGACATCCCCTTCAAAATATCAGATAATTTTGAATATTAAATCCCCACACTTGCTACTTCGCAATGTTTGAAAAGTCTTCCCCCACGGGTATAAAAGAAGTAGGTACAACCACCTCATTACTGAACCAAGAAAGGAAAGATGCATAATGGTAAAAGTTACAGTAACAGTTGATTTCCAAGGAAAATCTTATCAAACTAACGTCCTTACTAAACCAGGTACTAATCAAGAAGAAATTTTACAACAAGCCCTTAATCAAGTGGAAAAACAATGGAAAGCTTAAAAAAGCAGGCATCGCTTTAGATACCTGCTTTTTTTATTACCCTTTTAGACATAATCATCAAAATTACTTTTCGCATTTCAATCCAGATTTATTGTATTTCATTTATAGTATTCTAATGAATTTTTTCTATTCAAAGAACTCCTCGATAACGATTTTCCCCTAAATCCACTTTTAATAGCTTTCCCCACATAATACCAATTCGAATGCGTGTGAACATTCAACTCTCAATCTGAATCAGAAAAAAAGAGCGACTTTGTTTATGTTCCTTTTAAACTACATCCCTTATTAATGGCATTGAACGTTCTTGAAGGCTATTGGAGAGCAGACTATACGCAACTACTTTCTTCTTGTACTGTTTAACTACATCCACGTGGTCGTTGTAAATGTACAAAAATAACCTAACATCCTTCTTGCCTTTTTTAGTATCAATGACTAATGGAGCCCCACTGTTCTCTGGATGTAAAAATAATTGTTCGTTACCCGGAAATATATGATTCTTTTTCAAAAATTTAGCTTTGTTGAAATAATTAATAACTTGAATTTTTTCTTCACCTTCCAACCGTTTTCCGTCAAAGGTTACGATGGCATTCGCGTCACTAAGTTCTGAATGCATTTCAAATTTGCTGAGAATCCAATTCACTGCATCTGTTGGAAGACAGGTAACTAATAATTTAATCAAACTTATGAGAATTGTCAAAATCAAAACCGGCAATGTCATATTCATCATCTCCGCTAAGGCATAGTTAACTACGATATCACTTATTATATCAAAAGAGCGGAGAGCTTTTCTTAGGAAATGTGTCCGTTCTATTAACGTTTAACTATTGGTGAATATAAAAACTTTATACTAACTTAATCATCTTGATCATCTAATTTCAAAAATGGATTCTTTTTGTTTACGCTAAAATTTATTTTTTAAAGATATATCCAATATCACGTTTGAATTTGAGTCTCATCAATATATCTAAATGCAAAAAGCCCACCGTACCCATTATAATGCAGGATACACAATAAATTAAGGAGATACTAAATTATTTTCCATCACAGTATTTGCCTCTCCTACCCCCTCTTCTTTCTTAACAATACAAATTTCTATGATGCAGAGAATTGAATGTATGTAATTTTACGCTCACCATAATTTGAATACAAAAAAAACTGGGCGTCATCAAGACGCCCAGTTTTGCAGGAATGGATTATTGATATCCCCAAATCATTGTTAGCATTGTACCGAAAATTGTAACCAATGCAACAAACAATCCGTAGTAAACGTTTGTGTAAATCGATGCTTTATCTTCAGACTCTCCTGCATGCATGAACATAACAAATTGAAGTGCAGCTTGCATGAAGGCTGTAACAAGTAGGATGATTAAAGCCATTTTAAGTGAGAGATCATACACTATAACTGATAGTGCAACCAAAGTCAGGACTAGTGAAAAAGCAAATCCCATAACTTGGCCCCGTGGGAATAATTCTTTCATATTACATCATTCCTTTCAGGTAGACGAAACTGAAGATGAAAATCCAGACAACGTCTAAGAAATGCCAGTAAAGAGAAAAGATGAAAGCTTTGTTTGTAGTTTCTGGAGTCATACCGCGTTTTTTAATCTGCAGAATGATGAAGGTTCCCCAGAATAAACCAAGTGTAACGTGAGCTCCATGCGTACCTAGTAACGCAAACAAACTAGATAAGAAACCACTTGTTTGAATGGTTGCTCCTTCATGTACATACTCCACGAATTCATAGATTTCGACTCCCAAAAAGCCTAAACCAAGAATAAGGGTGATAATGAAGAAACCAAGCATCGCTTTCTGTCTACCAAGTCTCATTGCATTGATTCCAAGACCAATGGTAAAACTACTGGTTAAAAGAAAAATTGTTTGAAGCATTAGGGTTGGTACTTTAAAGAGTTCGTCCCCTGTAGGACCATTTCCAGTACCATGAACTAATACAAAATAAGTGGCGAACAGTGTAGCGAAAAGAGCTATTTCTGCCCCCAGGAAAATCCAAAATCCAAAAATCTTTAAGCGATTTTCTTCCGTGCTATATTCTAGTGGCAGCGAGTTATCTATTTTCATTACTTAGCACCTCGCAATTTATTTTCAGTTTCTTCAATCTCTTCAACGGAGATATAACGTCCGTGGTCTTTTTCGAATGAACGGTGAGCCATACAAGCAAAGATACCAAGTGTGGCAATGATTGCAATGATCCACATGCTGAATACCATTGCAAAGCCCCAAACGAAGAAGATACAGCTCAAGATAAACGGCACGCCACTGTTATTTGGCATATGAATCTTTTCTACTTTACCACCAAATAATTTAAAGCCCTTTTTCTTAGAATCCCAGAATGCTTCTGTAGAATCAACTGTAGGTACAATTGCAAAATTGTATTCAGGAATTGGTGTATGTGTAGCCCACTCTAGAGAACGTGCATCCCATGGATCTTTTGAAATATTTCTTGATGCATAACGAGTACTCCAATAGATATTGTACACAATAAGCGCAAAACCTATTGCCATGCCAATTGCTCCAACGAAAGAAAGCAAATTCAATGGACCATAGCCCGTTGATTCAGAGTACGTATACATACGACGTGCTTGCCCATCTAAACCAGTGATGAACATCGGGAAGAATGTTACATTAAAGCTGATTGTAATGAACCAGAACGACCATTTCCCTATCTTTTCGCTCAACATGAAACCAAACATTTTTGGCCACCAGTACGTAAAACCAGCAAGTACGGCAAATACAGTACCAGGGATCAAAACGTAGTGGAAGTGAGCTACTAAGAACATTGTATTATGGTATTGGTAGTCAGCACTTGCCATGGCAAGCATAACCCCAGTTACCCCACCGAGAGTGAAAATCGGAATGAAAGCTAAAGAGTATAACATTGGGACGGTAAAAACGATTTTACCTTTCCAAAGTGTGAACAACCAGTTGAAAATCTTAACACCGGTCGGAACAGCAATTGCCATTGTGGTAACCGAGAAGATACCGTTAACCATTGCACCGTGACCCATTGTATAAAAATGGTGAGCCCATACAACGAAAGATAGTGTAGAAATAGCTACCATAGAGATAACCATCGAATTATACCCGTACAGGTTACGACGTGCAAAAGTCGAAATGATTTCACTGTAAATACCGAAAGCTGGAAGAATAACTATATAAACTTCAGGATGTCCCCAAACCCAGAACAAGTTTGCCCAAAGCATATCGCTACCGCCATTAGCCATCGTAAAGAACTGAGTTCCGAATAGTCGATCCATTGTCATTAACGCAAGTGCCACTGTCAATACAGGGAAAGCGAAAACGATAATAAAGTTTGTGATCAAGATAGACCATGTGAACATTGGCATTTTCATTAAATTCATGCCAGGTGCTCTCATTTTCAAGATGGTTACGATAAAGTTGATACCAGTCAGTAATGTCCCGATACCAGCTATTTGAATTGCAATCGCGTAATAGTTCGAACCTACTGATTCACTGAAATCGTTACTTGCCAGCGGGAAGTAAGATGTCCAGCCTGCATCAGGAGAACCACCGACTACGAAAGAGATGTTAAATAGCATTGCCCCCATAAAGAATAACCAGAAGCTTACTGCGTTTAGACGCGGGAATGCTACGTCACGTGCCCCTATTTGTAATGGTGTAACAATGTTCATTAACCCAATGATAAAAGGCATCGCCATAAACAGGATCATGACAACCCCGTGTGTTGTAAAAATTTCATTATAATGCTGTCCATCCAACAAGCCGTTATTTGGAATAGCCGTTTGGGCACGCATCAAGAGAGCATCTGCGCCACCACGGAAGAGCATAAGTAGTGCTGACAAGATGTACATGATACCAATACGTTTATGGTCAACCGTTGTTAACCACTCACGCCATAAGTAACCCCATTTTTTAAAATAGGTAATTCCGGCAACAAGCGCAATCATAGTTAGGCCAATGGCAACCATGGATGCATAAATTGCAGGACTTGGATGAGGTACGGCAAATCGATCAAAGTAATCCATACTTTTGTGACTCCTTTCAGGAAAATATTCCTTATCGTAAAACTAATTGTTTAGTAGAATGTGAGTTAAACCCTTAATGATTCATGTTCATGTTCATGTTGTTGTGTTCTGAATGTTCCTCGTGTGAACCTTTGGTAGATTCATCTGATTTTTTTTCAGTATCAGATGATCCGTGGTGATGACCTGAATTTTCACCTTCTGGAGCTGGAGAAAACTTTAAGTGAGTTCCAGTAAACGTGGATTGTCCCACATGACCAGGTTCTAGTAATTTATTGAATTTATCCTCAGTAATCGGTTTAGCAGTTGCTTTAATTTCTTTTACCCATTTATCATATTCTTTTTTAGGCAATACATTTACGTTGAACGTTTGCTGAGCAAAACCTGAACCACTGAAGTTTGAATTTCGACCCATATACTCACCTGGTACTTCAGCTGCTAAGTGCAACGTGGTAACCATATCAGACATCGCATATTTTTGTCCTCCAAGTTGCGGAATCCAGAAACTAGCAATTGGTCCGTATGAATAAAGTTTAAATTCAATTGGTCGGTTAGTCGGTAAAAACAGATAGTTAACTGTTTCAATATTTTCTTCCGGATAACTAAAGTGCCACTTCCAGTTAGAAGATGCAGCGTAGATAACTAATGGTTTCTGCTTTTCGTATCCTTTAGGTGTTGCCTCGACTTCATTTGTTGTTTTAACAGTAACAACGGCAAGGAAAGCGACGATTATGATTGGGATTGCAACCCAAATTATTTCTAGAACCTTACTTCCTTCAATATGAGGTGGTTCATAATCATCACGCTGTTTGGAAGCACGATATTTCATTATCATGAAGACATACAGTACGATTACGACAAGAACGACAAAGGCCATTGTCCATATCGATATCATAATGACATCTGCTTGTGTTGCAGCTACTGGCCCTTTAGGGTCCAAGACCATTAATGGGTTATCGCAACCCGTAAGCACAGTGGCGATGGTAAAAAGTATAGTTAATAAAGCCCATTTTATTTTCATAGTACTACCCCTTTCTTACATAATAAAATTCCTATTGGTAATTATTCGGACAAAGTGTTACCATGTTCACAAACCCCGACATAACAATATTAATCCCAAGTTAAAAAAAAGACAATACAAAGTGACATCTGTCACATAAAGTTCATTAAAATACAGTAAGAAGTTGGTAACTGAACTGAAATGTTCGAAAATCTTAAGAAAATGAAATATAATAAGTGTTTAATTCCTTACATATGGAGTCTAGGATTAAAAAGTAACTCCACTCCATTTTCCATTTAATGTTACTTTAATATAATGAAATATAATTTTTACAATATTTTCGCCGCATACATAACCTCAAGAAAAAATCTGAATTTTCTTAACACTACGAATTCCATTACCTATCATGTTAATTAGGTAACTATCGATGGGATCGTAAATGATGACGATGTTAGCCCGGATTTAAAAACGAATTTTTCTAACTCGACCACAGACGTGGGTAACGGCATTGTGCACACCATGTCGTTTTTTCTGCTTCAATACTCTTACGGTCCAACACTGGTCACTATATATATGGAAGCAAAGAGTCTGAAATGAACATTCCGATCCTTATAAAAATTACTTGATTGCCTTCCCACTTTGATTGCTAATTGGATTACTTCCCCAATAAATACTTACTGCCCTGTCAGTATTCCCCAACAGCAGTTTAGGACATTAATCCAATTATTATCCCAATATGCTATTGCAAAAACCACTTCACCTCAGTTGTCCTTTTTAGTAAAACTGCATTTTGGTGCCTAGCATAAAAGAAACTCACTAGATAACTGCATTTCTTTTAGTAAACGCACATAAAAAAACGAAAAAAAATGGACATTTTAAGGGGGGCTGCTGAAAAACTCACGTTTTTCTAACTAGTACGGTAAATCAAACTA
Source organism: Peribacillus sp. CSMR9 (assembly GCF_033141925.1). Lineage (NCBI taxonomy): Bacteria > Bacillati > Bacillota > Bacilli > Caryophanales > Bacillaceae > Peribacillus > Peribacillus sp. CSMR9. Next base: position 28 of record NZ_JAOPHO010000006.1, on the reverse strand, counting down.
AAAAAAGACAATTCTCATTCGATACTTG